>JBJMGO010000154.1:0-4198 GCA_045807825.1 Pyrinomonadaceae bacterium
AAGTGGATCGACTCGATCAACGAACTGGACTCGCTGAAGAGTGTCGGCGATAGACGGATGTTCCTGCTTAACCTCATCTGCTTTGCGGCGTGTATCGAGGGCCTGTTCTTCTTTGCGGCGTTTGCGTACGTCTATTTTTTGCGTTCAAAGGGATTGCTGCACGGGTTGGCGGCGGGGACGAATTGGGTATTTCGCGATGAGTCATCTCATATGAGCTTTGCTCTAAAGGTCGTGGAGCAGGTGCGCAAGGAGGAACCGCTCCTGTTTGACCTTGAGCTCGAGCGCTCCATAGTGGCGATGCTCGATGAGGCCGTCGACTGCGAGATGCAGTTCGCACAAGATATTCTCTCCGGCGGGATCTCGGGGCTGTCGGTCGGCGATATGCGGCAGTATCTCGAGTTCATTGCAGATCAGCGTTTGGCGATGCTGGGCTTGAACAAGGTCTACGGTGCCAAAAATCCCTTCTCGTTCATGGACCTGCAGGACGTGCAGGAGCTGGCGAATTTCTTTGAGCGTCGCGTCTCCGCGTACCAGGTCGCGGTTGCGGGCGAGGTGAGTTTCTCGGAGGCTTTCTGATGGACGTCGTAGTGGGGAACAACGTCTTCTAGTTTTAAGTTGAGCCCGTACTCACGTGCGGGCTACGGACACGACATTCCTCCGGCACTCCTACCGAGTGCTACTTCCAGCGGTCTCATGCGTCACCTAAACGGACGCGGAGACCGCTGAGTTTTTGCGTAGATAGAAGGCAAAACTTATCATTGCAGTTTATGAACGGGGAGATAACTGAATTCATAAAGCACCATTACAGGCACTTTAATGCAGCGGCTTTGGTCGACGCGGCGGAGGCTTACAAGCTGCATATCGAGGCGGGCGGGAAGATGATGATCACCGTGGCGGGTGCGATGTCGACAGCGGAGCTTGGGCTGAGCCTCGCCGAGATGATCCGGCAGGACAAGGTGCAGATCATCTCTTGCACGGGTGCGAATTTGGAGGAGGACCTTTTTAACCTAGTCGCTCATGATTTTTACGAGCGTGTGCCGCACTACCGTGATCTCACTGCGGAGGACGAGCAGGCGTTGCTCGATCGTCATATGAATCGCGTGACCGACACCTGTATTCCGGAATTTGAGGCAATGCGGCGTCTTGAGAAGGCAATGGTCGACGTCTGGACCCATGCGGAGGCGGAAGGCCAGCGATACTACCCGCACGAATTCATGTATCAGGTGCTCTCTAACGGCAGCCTCGAGGAGTACTACCAGATCGACCTTAAAAACTCATGGATGTACGCCGCGATGGAGAAGAATCTTCCGATGGTCGTGCCGGGTTGGGAAGACTCGACGATGGGGAATATGTTCGCAGGTCATGTGATCAACGGGGACATCGAGAACGTTCATACGGTGCGGACGGGGATCGAGTACATGACATTCTTGGCTGACTGGTACACGAAATCGAGCGAGGAGACGAAGATCGGGTTTTTCCAGATAGGCGGCGGTATCGCGGGCGATTTCCCGATCTGCGTCGTCCCCATGCTACATCAGGACCTGCAGCGTGAGGGCGTGCCGGTCTGGGGCTACTTTTGCCAGATCTCCGACTCGACAACTTCTTACGGCAGCTACTCAGGAGCCGTTCCGAATGAAAAGATCACTTGGGGCAAGCTCGAGGCATCGACGCCGAAATTCATTGTTGAGAGCGATGCGTCTATCGTTGCGCCGTTGATGTTTGCATACATACTGGGCTGGTAAGAGGGAAATTAGCCACGGATGACACGGATGACACGGAGAAGCACGGACAAAGTCTTGATCTGTGCTATCCGTGCCGATCCGTGGCTAAACTATTCTTAGATGAAGATCTTTCACGGTCTTGAGAATGCGAATATCGCCAAGCCGACGGTGCTAACACTGGGGGTTTTTGACGGGCTGCATCTGGGGCATCAGGGTATCATGGCGACGGTGGTGGAGCGCGCGCGTGCAACGGATAGCATTGCTACCGCGATCACTTTCGACCCGCATCCGCGGTCGGTACTTCATCCCGGATCTGCTCCGCCGCTCCTGCAGACTCTTGATCAACGTCTGGCGAATTTTGAGGTCGCCGGCATCGAGCAGGCGATAGTCGTCAAATTTACGAGAGAGTTCTCGCTCCAGCCCGCTGAAGTTTTTTTGCGCGATGTCATTCACGACCGCCTCCACGCGCGGGAGGTCTATCTCGGCAAAGGTTTTGCATTCGGAAAAGGCCGCGGCGGGAACATCGATCTGCTGCGCCGGATGAGCCAGGAGCTTGGCTTTATCGCGGATGAGGTCGACGAAGTGCAGCTACGCGGGATGCGGATCAGCTCGTCGCGAATACGCAAGCTCCTTGCGGAGGGCCGCGTGAATCTCGCTCGACGCATGCTTCGGCGGCCGTACGGCGTCGAGGGCGTCGTTATTCGCGGCGATCAACGCGGTCGGTCGATCGGCTTTCCCACCGCTAATCTCAAGCCTCACAACCGCGTGATCCCCAAATTCGGCGTATACGCAACGGCGACGCTGGTAGACGGTAAGTGGCGGCGTGGCGTGACGAATATCGGCGTCAGGCCCACGTTCGGCAATGAGCTGGAGCCTTCGATCGAGACGCATCTTTTTGATTTTGACGGCGAGCTTTATGGCGATGCGTTACGAGTGCGCTTTTTGCATCGCATCAGAGAGGAGCGGAAATTCAACGGCGTAGACGAGCTAGTCGCACAGATCCGGCGTGACTCGGATCGGGTGAGGAACTATTTTAGCCGTGGGGGCGTAAGGAGGAGTCTGGACATCGAATGAAACTGACGTTTCTCAGACCAATGCTTTGGACGGAGGATCTTGATGCAACGGTCACGTTCTATACTGACCTCCTTGGCTTTTCAGTTGAAGGTAGAAATGACGACTGGGGCTGGGCGTCGCTCAAGAAGGATGACGTCTGGATCATGCTTGCAAAGTCGAATGAGCACGAGGAATTTGAGAAGACCGGATTTACCGGGTCGTTCTACTTCACGACAGACGATGTCGAAGCGGCGTGGCAGCAACTGAAGGACAAAGTACGTGTCTGCTACGACATCGAAACGTTTCCGTGGGGCATGCGCGAGTTTGCCGTCTATTACAACAACGGTTATCTGCTGCAGTTTGGTCAGGAAGTCGGGGAAAGCCAATAAGTGAGCGACATCGCGGTAAAAGAGAAGTACGATCTAACGCCGGTGGCGAATGGCGGTCCCGTTGTGCCCACGGACGATCTTGCGATCGCACAACTCACCACCGTCAAAGAGCGGGCCCGTGAGGAACGCGATCTTGCCCGAGTCGAGACCAGTGTCGAAAAGCGCTACGCAGGACTACGTGGATACTGGCGGCTGCTGCAGATATCGCGTGTGATCGCGATGCTCTCGCTGTACCTGTACCTAGATCAGTACGAAATTCATCAGAAACATAACCTTCGGAGGATCCGTGAGCGAAGGCGGCGAGCGACGGAACTGACCCGGGCGGCCGTTTGGGGCGAGAAGCTCGTTGAGCTAAAGATGTGGTTCTTCAACATCCTGATGCTTGGCCTGCGGCGTTTCTTTGTCGGTACCGAGACAAGCAAGCAGCAGAATCAGGAGCGGCAGGCGGTTTGGCTCAGGGAGAAGCTGATCACGCTCGGGCCGACGTTCATCAAGATCGGTCAGTCGATGGGCACGCGCGCGGACCTTTTGCCGCTGCCGTTTGTTAAGGAGCTGGGCACGCTTGTCGATCAGGTGCCGGCGTTTCCGAATGACATAGCGTTCGCACGGATCGAGCACGAGCTTGGGCGAAAGATCAATGAAGTGTACGCGGAGTTTGATGTTAAGCCTGTCGCGGCCGCTTCGCTTGGGCAGGTTTATCGGGCGCGGCTTAATACAGGCGAAGAGGTCGCGGTCAAGGTCCAACGGCCGAACCTGGAGGCGACCATAAAGGGTGACATTGTCATTCTCAAAAAAGTAGCTAAGTTTGCCGAGCGCTTCCCGCAATTGAACGAGAACGCAGATTGGGCGGGAATGCTGCGCGAGTTTGACACGACGATCCATGAGGAGATGGATTATGTAGCCGAGGGGCGGAACGCGGAGCGATTTCGCGACAATTTTAAGAACTGGTCAAACATCCACGTGCCGACGATCTATTGGGATTTCACCACGTCAAAAGTGCTGACCATGGAGTTCATCCACGGCACGAAGGTGACC
>JBJMGO010000155.1:0-2956 GCA_045807825.1 Pyrinomonadaceae bacterium
AATTACTCGCTGACCTCGGCCTTGATCTCGATCCGCGGACCCGTGTCGGCAGCCTCGGCATCGGCCGCCAGCAGCTCGTCGAGATAGCAAAAGCCCTTTCAAAAAACGCCAAGATCCTCGTCCTCGACGAGCCGTCTGCCGCGCTCACGGAGAGCGAGGTGGAGACGCTCTTTGTGATCCTTGAGCGGCTCAAAGCGCGCGGCGTCGGAATGATCTACATCTCGCACAAGCTCGACGAGGTTTTCCGAATGGCGGATCGGATCACGGTCCTCCGCGATGGTAAAACTGTCGCCGGATATGCCGCCGAGGACACCACGAAGAATGGCGTCATCGCCGCGATGGTCGGTCGCGAGGTTGGCGACATATTTCCGCGCCGGACGCACGAGTCTGGCGAGGTCGCGATGCGTGTGCGCGGCCTTACCGTGTATTCGAATGACTTCCCGGATAAGAAGCTTGTCGATCAGGTCTCATTCGAAGTGCGTCGAGGCGAGGTGCTCGGGGTTGCAGGCCTCATGGGTGCGGGCCGTACCGAGCTGCTCACCACGATCTTCGGTGCGTGGGATGGTAAGCACAGCGGTGACATCGAGGTTGACGGTCGCGTCGTTAACATCGACGCGCCCTCGGACGCTATTCGCCACGGTATCGGCTTCGTCACTGAGGACCGCAAACGTTTTGGCCTGATACTCGATCAAACCATACTTGACAACATGACGCTCGCAGCACTCCGCGAGATCTCGGGAAGTCTCGTAACTCATCGCAGTCGCGAGACACAAGCTGTCAACACCCCCATGCGGTCATTGCGGGTGAAGGCCGGTTCTCCCATGACCGTTGCAGGCACTCTCTCAGGCGGCAACCAGCAAAAGGTCGTTCTCGGAAAGTGGCTCCTGACAAAGCCAAAGGTTTTATTTCTCGACGAACCGACTCGCGGTGTCGATGTAGGAGCCAAGCAGGAGATCTACGTCGAGATCAATAAGCTGGCGGCTGAGGGTTTGGCGATCGTGCTCGTCTCGAGCGAGCTTCCGGAGGTGCTCGGTCTCTCCGATCGCGTACTCGTGCTCCACGAGGGACGTGTTACCGGCGAATTCAACCGCAAAGACGCCACGCCGGAGAGCGTCATGGCCGCAGCGACAGGTAACCATTAATATGACAGAAGCAAAGAAACGCCTAGTCAGCGGCTCTGCCCTGCGTGCGTATATCATGCTCGCCGTGCTGGCGGTGATTTGGGCCTACTTTGATTGGGCCACGCCAGGCAACACATTCCTCACCGCCCGCAACCTCTCCAACTTGATGACCCAAATGTCCGTCACCGCGATCATCGCGGTCGGAATGCTGATGGTCATCGTCTCCGGAAATATCGACCTGTCCGCGGGATCGGTGCTCGGATTCGCGGGCGGAGTCGCGGCTTACATGATGACTGTGCATGGCTTTGGAATGCCGGTCGCCATTGTCACGGCCATAGTCATAGGCATTCTAGTCGGCCTGCTGCACGGCACACTCGTCGCCTACGGGAATATCCCGGCCTTCATTGTGACGCTCGGCGGTCTGCTGGCGTGGCGTGGTGCACTAAAGTGGCTGTTAGGCGGCAACACGATACCCGTCGCTGACGACAATTTTGTCGCGATCGGCAATGCCAATCTTCCGCAGACGTTCGGCTGGGGTCTCGCGATCGTCGCCGTGCTGCTCGTTTTGTTCATGGCCTTCAGACGTGCAAAGAGTGTTGAGACCTATGGCCTTGGGAAAGCGAATTACCCTGCCGAGCTTCTCAAGGCCCTTATACCGATCATAGGTATCGTAGGGTTCATCGTAGTGATGAACGCATGGCATGGCGTGCCCGTTCCGGTGCTGATCCTGCTCGCTGTTGCGCTCGTCGGTGCCTTCGTGACGAACTCCACCGTCTTCGGCCGCTACCTCTACGCGATCGGCGGCAACGCTGACGCCGCACGGCTGTCGGGTATCAACAACAAACGCCAGGTGCTCAAGGTCTACGCCGCTTTGGGTGCGGTCATCGGGATCGCGGCATTGATTTTTACCGCTCGTGTCGGGAGCGCCGCTCCTGACGCCGGCGTTCTTAAAGAGCTCGACGCGATCGCCGCCTGCGTCATTGGCGGTGCGAGCCTAATGGGCGGCCGCGGAACGATCTTTGGTGCGTGCCTCGGGGCCCTCATCATGGCAAGCCTCGACAACGGTATGTCTCTGCTAAATGTCCGCGACTTTATGCAGGACATCATCAAGGGCGGGATCCTTGTCGCGGCGGTCGGACTCGATATGGCGGGACGCGGACAGGGCTAGGCATCTTCGAGGATCATCACTTTTGACTCACCCGTGAGTGTGACCTCACCGGTTTGCTTGCGGCAGTCGGTCGAGAGAGTGACGATCCGCTTGTCCTCGCGGATGTGTGTCACGGTCGCGGTGGTCGTGATCGTATCACCGATAAACGTCGGAGCCGTGAACCGCATGGTCTGTGCGAGATAAACGATCTTCATCCCGCGAAACTCATTCCCGAGCACGGCTGAGATAAACGCCCCGCTCAGCATCCCATGCGCGATGCGCCTGCCAAATCTGGTCGATCTGGCAAATTCTTCGTCAGGGTGTATTGGATTGTGGTCGCCCGACAGCCGTGCAAAGTCGCGGATCAACTCGTCGGTGACCTCGCGGGTATTGGTGAAAACGTCGCCGACTTTGACCTGCATTAAAGATCTAGGCCTTGTCGGCCTCTTTCGTGGCCTCGTCAATGAGCATCACTGGGATCTCGTCGCGTATCGGATAGACCAATGCGCAGTCCGGGTCGACACACTTCAGGCGCGTCTCCGCCTCGTCGATCTGGACCTTTGACTTGCACTGCGGACAGCGCAGGATCTCTAAAAGTTCGGGACTAATTGCCATATTTGTGAATCCGTTTTTAGTCGATTCTACGATACCATTGCTGGCGGAAGTTCTATAGCTGGGGGCACATCGA
>JBJMGO010000156.1:0-5899 GCA_045807825.1 Pyrinomonadaceae bacterium
AAACTATTTCCAAAAACGAAAAAATAAATATCAATACTAATCGTGAATAACGTCCCAATATAAGCCCACCTTGTTGTTGTAAACGCTGTCGGTCGCGATCACACCGGTAGGTGAAGAGAGCGTGCCCGTCTGGCCGGAGACGTCGGTTGTCCGCCACAAAGCAAATCCCGCAAAGCCAAAAATGAACGCAGTTATGATGGCAAGCTTGAGCTTGTACATGGTCCCTCCAATTGTGCTGTGACCTGTCTAGAGCAGGTGCGAGTAGCGTTTCTTTATATGATTACGTGCACGAAACAACCTTGATTTCAGATTGCTCACGCTGATCCGTAAGGTGGTCGCGACGTCGGCGAGTGGAATATCTTCCGAATAGACCAGCGTCATCGCGACGCGGTCCATTGGGTCGAGACCGCTGAGTACGCGTGTCGCCATTTCGGTCGCGGCGAGTTGCTGCTCAGCAGTGCGATCGCGTCCGTCAACGATCGTCTCGACATAGTCGGTCTCCTCTGTCGTCATCTCGATAAAAAGGCTCTGGCCGCGTCGCTGCCGGCGGCGAAATTCGTCATAGCAGGTATTCACCGCGATCCGCGTGATCCAGGCGGCGAAGGAATTTTCCTCACCGCCGCGATACCGCGAGAGCGACGTATATGCCTTGACGAAAGTCTGCTGCACGTGTTCCTCGACCTCCGGCCGCTCTGAAAAGAAACGGCCGACCGTGCGGGTAACATGCCTTTTGTACCTGTCAAAGATCTCGGCAAATGCGGTTTCGTCACCATTCAAGACAAGCTCGACCAGGGCGTCGTCGGATGTCGGGCGACTGTCCGAGAAGCTGACCACCGGAAGTTGAGCTTCGCTTTGCAAGGTTGTTGTAAGGACCTCGTCGAGCATTGTCGTTGAATGCGTGTCGGGTGACAACTTGGCCGTTATTCCTGTGGCTTGCGGCGATCACCGCCAGTCTCAACGCGGTAGCCCTGCGGCACCGTAAAAAGATCTGGCGAGGGCTCGGCGAGCTTGATGTTGGTCAAGCAAAACACGTGTTCTCCCGCTATTGGATCCAGGTCTCTCGACATCACGAGCACCTGCAGCTCGGGCGAGAACCAAGTCTCCGTGATCACGTCGATCGGTTTGTCATTCCCAACGTGCCCCGCGGGTATCTGGAATGTCATCCGAGTGCCCTCAGCCGTTACGCCCTGGATCGTTTTGGTACCAAGCGACTCGACTTTTGCGTCATCCGCTCCACGCGGGCCGTCCGGCGGCGGCGGAGCCATGTTGCCGATAGGGTGGGTTCGGGCGATCTTGTTATTTACGTCGAGGAAGGTCTGTGTCCGTGCGCCAAAATCATCGATGAAAACCATCATCTGTGGCTGGCCGTTACTGCCGTTGATCTGGACGCCACCGATCATCTCGAGCGGCTGTTCGCGACGTGTGCGACCCTCGCTGTCACGGTAGATCGCACCTTTCATCGACTTGGTAACGGTTGAGCCATCGTAAAGGCGACGTGTGTCCTCTATGACTGTGTCAGCCGAGAAAGGCTGGCCCTTAACAAGTTTGTCCCCAAAGCGAATTTCCGCCGCGATGAACTGTCCATTCGGAGGAGCCGGCGGAGCACCGGGCTCACCCGCACCCCGACGATCGCCGCCGCCATCGTTGCGCCGTGGCGGACGTGCTTCGTCCTTGCTGAGGACGCCGTCGTGGTCCTTGTCCAAGTCGTTGAAGACGACTTTCGCGGAGGCCGTAAACTGCTCTTTGGTCGACGTCGATCCGTCTCGCAAAGCCTTGTCAAAAAAGAAAGGCGGCAAGAGGTGTTGTTCGGTGCCGTCTTCGTTCAACGGCGGCTTGCCCTGCATGCCGTCACGCATTCCGCCCGGCTGGTTGCCTCCCGGAGGTGGCGGGGCAATGCGGCCTTCGTCATTGTCGATCACGCCATTGCCGTTGCGGTCGAGAGCGGCGAAAGTGCGGTCGATCGCTGTCTGAAATTCAGCAGCGTCGATGTTGCCGTCGTTGTTCATGTCGAATGCGCGGGTCCATTCGTTGTGCTGGCCTGGGCCTTGCCGGCCGTGCCCCCCCGCCCCGCCCGGCCCACGACCTGGGCCGCCTTGACCCGGCATTCCCGGCTGTGCTCCGCCCGGAGGGGGTCCGCCCGGACGCTGTGCGAACCCGGCGACTCCTAATAGTAGTGCGAGTATGACTGCGAATAATGCCTTAGTATTCATGACTTTCTCCAACTGTATTTATTGCCGAATGAATCTGATCGAACGTGAAAGTCCGTCGTCGCCGACGAGCACCTCCGCGTCAATGAGCTTGCTCGGATCGCTCACCGTCGGCACGACACCGAGCGAAACCATCATTGAACTCGGCACCTTTACACGCACCAATTGGCCGCTCTCAGGGCTGCGTGCGTAGGCGAGGGCGATGAATTCGGATTTGATCTCTGCGGCCGGTTTAACGGGAACCTTGGCTGTAAACGTCTTAGGAACCGAGACAGCGTGCCTCCGTTCTAGCGCGGCTTTTGCCTCAGAAGGTACTACCTGATCGGCCACAGCCTTTGATTCCGTGCTAATTTGACGTGGATCACCCGCCGGAGCAGGATCGGTGCTGGTCTGCGGGACCTTCGCGGGGTCGCTCTTTGCCATCTCGGGTGCAACAGTCCTCAAGCTGTTCACATGAACGCCAAGCCCGATCAATACAGCCGCTGCGACCGGAACTCCGATCATCAAAAGCTTGCGGAGGTAGTTGGGCGGCCATGGTGTTTTAGCGGGACCGGCATTGCGGATCTCGCGTTGGACGCTCCACCAAAGGGTAGACGAGTCGGCGATCTCGTCCACGGATCCTTCGTCCAGAGCAGCGTCGCGGGTGATCTGCCGCATCAATTTATCTAATTCCTGGTCTTTCATAACGGGTGACAACTAGCTGCTGTCGGGCAAAAGACGCATGAGACGAAGCAACGGTTTCACCTTTTTTGCGACTGTCGTCCCGCTGACAAGGCGGCAAATACCGTGTGCTATACTCCACAATTCGCGTCAGGGTCGCGTAAGGTAAAGGTTTGAGCAAGATAGAGATAATTCCACTGGGCGGTATCGGCGAGTTCGGCATGAACTGCATGGGTATCCGTTACCGCGACGAGATGATCATCGTCGATGCGGGAATGGGTTTCCCTGAGGAGACGCCGTACGGTGTGGATATCTCCGTCCCAAACTTCGACTTTCTCGAAGAATACCGCGACGATCTAACCGCAATAATCTTGACGCACGGACACGAGGACCATATTGGTGCTCTGTCGTGGATCCTTCGCAAATTTAACCTGCCGGTCTACTCATCGCGATTCACCCTCTCCCTTGCTGAGAAGCGTCTCGAGGAGATGGATATGCTCGGCGACGTAATGCTGCATCGCGTCAAGCCGAATGACATCATCGAGATCGGCAGCTTTAAGGTCGAGTTCATCCACGCATCGCATTCGCTTGTTGAGTGTTTTTCGCTCGCGATCCACACTCCCGAGGGCACACTCATTCACACGGGCGATTACAAGATCGACGACACGCCGGTGATCGGGCCGCCTTACGATCTAAAGACTCTCAAGCGCATCGGCGACGAAGATGTCCTTTTGTTGCTGTGCGACTCGACAAATGCCACCGTGCCGGGAAGGACGCCGTCGGAGCAGGCTGTCATCCCCGCCTTCCAGGAAATATTTGAGGAGACCGAGGGGCGGCTATTTGTTTCAACATTCTCATCTTCGCTCCATCGGCTGCAGATAATATTCGATATCGCCCACGAGTATGGGCGGAGGGTCTGCGTGCTCGGCCGCTCCATGCAAAAGAATGTCGAGCTCGCGGTTGAGCAGGGAATTCTAAAGACGGCACACCAGCTTCTTGTCGATCTGGGCACGGCGCGCGGCCTCGATGACGACGAGATCTGCTATCTCGTCACCGGCTCGCAGGGCGAGATGCGTGCGGCGCTGTGGAGCATGGCAACCGGCAGCTACAAGGGAATGGAGATCGAAAAGGGCGACACGGTCGTGCTTTCCGCGAGGATCATCCCCGGTAACGAGAAGAACATCAGCCGGATGATCGGTCACCTGTACAAACGTGGTGCGAACATCATCGAGGAAAAGCGGCGGCTTGTTCACGTCTCCGGGCATGCCTCACAGGAGGACATCCGGATCATGGTCGAGACCTCGCGCCCGCGGTTTGTGGTGCCGATACACGGCGAATACCGGATGCTGTTCCGGCACAAGGAATTCATCAAGAATCATGTCGCCGGGTACGATGATAACGACATCATCCTCATCGAGAACGGCGATCTGCTTGAGATCGATCAGCAAGGGGCACGCGTTGTCGCCAAGCACGAGCTGCACAAGACTTTTATCGACGAGGAATCGATGGACGAGATCGCATACGACACCGTCCGCGAACGGAAGAAGCTCGCATATGGCGGCGCGATCTCGCTCGTCGTGACAGTCGACAAAAAGACGCACGAATTGATCGCGGAGCCGCAGGTCTCATTCCAGGGGGTCGCGAATATCGATCCGACCAATGGGTTTACGCAGGATGCTCAGGACGCCATTCGCAAGTCTATAAGCGACATGAAACGCGAGCACATCATCGATCGACCATACTTCAAAGAGAATCTCCGGCTCGAGCTGAAACGGTTTGTGCAGCGGGAGATCGGAACCAAACCCGTGATCGTCACCACGATCGTAGAAGTCTAATGTCACTCAGAGACCAGATCCTAGAGCTCGAGGCGAATTCGCGCCTGCTTGAGCCATCACAGATCGAGCGCGAGAACGCACGAGATAGCGTGGTTTCGTACACCGAGAACTTTCTTAGCAAGGTCGATACGCTCAACGCTTATAACCGCACTGAGGACAAGGGAAGTCACCTGCTCGATTCCCCGATCACCGAAGACGGCATCGACATTGACGCGGCGATCGCGCTGATCCGGGAGAACGTCGATGGCCCGGGTCTCAATCCAGCATCCGGTGGGCACCTCGCTTATATTCCCGGCGGCGGGATCTATTACTCCTCGCTGGGCGATTACATGGCGGCGGTTTTCAACCGCTACGCCGGTGTGTTTTACGCTTCACCGGGTGCGGTTCGGATGGAGAATATGCTTATCCGCTGGCTGTGTGATGTCGTCGGCTATCCCGCCAATTCGCACGGCAACCTTACGACCAGCGGATCGCTCGCGAATATGATCGCGATCGTCGTCGCCCGGGACGCACAGAACGTCAGATCCGCCGATATCCCTGGTTCGGTCATCTATCTCTCAAAACAGACGCATCACTCGATCGACAAGGGTATCCGCGTAGCTGGACTTGGTGAATGCGCGATCCGCTTTATCGAGCTCGACGGACGCAAGAAAATGCGCGTTGACGACTTGCGGCAGCATATAGAGGCGGACAAGGCTGCAGGGTTGAATCCCTTCCTCGTGGTGAGCTCAGCCGGCACGACTGACGTAGGTGCGATCGATCCGCTGCCGGAGATCGCAGCCGTGGCTAAGGAACATAGTCTTTGGCATCACGTCGACGCGGCATACGGAGGATTTTTCATTCTTACGGCCGAGGGCCGCAAGAAACTAAAGGGAATAGAGCTCGGCGACTCAGTTGTCATCGATCCGCACAAGGGGCTATTCCTACCGTATGGCCTGGGTGTCGTGCTTGTGAAGAATGTCGATGACCTCAAACGTTCGTTCAGCTTTGAGGCGAACTACATGCAGGACGCCTTCACGGGTATCGATGAGCTGTCGCCGGCGGAATTGTCGCCAGAGCTAACTAAGCACTTTCGCGGGCTGCGTTTGTGGCTGCCGCTGAAGTTGCACGGCGTTGCGCCTTTTCGGGCTTGCCTTGATGAGAAGCTTGCTCTCGCTACGTATTTCTACGAAGAGGTTAAGAGCCTCGGCTTCGAGA
>JBJMGO010000157.1:0-9502 GCA_045807825.1 Pyrinomonadaceae bacterium
CCAGCTATTTACGTACTTCAGACCATCGGGCATTAGGCGTCCTCGCTCCGCAAACCGTTTATAAACGGGTCCCGGATCTCGGCCCTTGAAATGCTCGATGACCATGAACAGCATCGCGACTAGTGCGATGCTGCAGCTGCCGGCTTGTTGGCGATCGCGTCACGTGCCTGTGCGGCGACGGCGGCGAAGGCTTCGGGCTGTTTGACTGCGAGGTCAGCGAGGACCTTGCGGTCAAGCTCGATGCCGGCGAGGCTGAGGCCGTGTATGAACTGCGAGTACTTCATGTCGTTCAGACGGCAGGCGGCGTTAATACGGACGATCCACAGTTTACGAAAATCACGCTTCTTGAGCTTGCGGCCCGTATAGGCGAAATTCAGCCCGCGCTCGACCGACTCTTTGGCTGAACGGTAAAGCTTTGATTTTGTTCCACGGTAACCCTTGGCAAGGGCAAGTATCTTTTTACGCTTCTCGGTGCGCTTATTTCCACGTTTGGCTCTCGGCATATATCCTCCAATGCACAGTGCACAATGCAGAGTGCAAAATCCTTTTAATTACTTTCTTCCGTAGGGAAGCATCTTTTCGACACGCTTTTGGTCGCCCTCGGACACGAGCACGTCGATGTCGAGGAAGCGTTTACGCTTATTAGTCTTTTTGGTCAAAATATGGCGTGCGTGGCTGTGTCCGCGCTTGAACTTTCCGCTCGCTGTCGAACGGAAGCGCTTTGCCGCGCCCTTATGTGTTTTTAGTTTTGGCATAATCTGCTCTCCTGCAATAACTTATGTGCGATAAGCTCAGGTTGCTTATAGCTGCAGAGAACGCCTAAAGGCGTCACTCTTACCTTCGTTCAAAAGATCTCTTCGTCACCAGTCGGCTCTTTCGGCTCTTCAGGCTTCTTCTCGGCCTTTTCCTTCTTTGGCTTCTCGGGTGCCTCCTCTTTATCGGGTGCGACCGAGATGTGTTCCTTTTCCTTTTCCCTTTTCTGTGCAAGGCCCTTTTTGGGCGACAGGATCGTGAACATCTGGTAACCCTCCATCTTGGGTGCGACCTCGATGTCTGCAATGTCCTGAAGCTCGTCAGTCAAGCGCCTGAGGATCTTTGCTCCGAGCTCGCGGTGCGACATCTCCCGTCCGCGGAATGCGATCGCCGCACGGACCTTATCGCCGTCGCCGAGCCATTTACGGGCATTCTCCTTGCGATACTCGTAATCGTGGTCGTCGGTCCCGGGTCGGAATTTGATCTCCTTGACCTGCACGGTGACCTGCTTTTTCTTGGCCTCGTGCTGTTTCTTTTTTTGTTCGTAAAGAAACTTGCCGTAGTCGATGATCTTGGCCACGGGCGGCTGCGCGCCGGGTGCGATCTCAACGAGATCGAGACCTCGCTGGCGGGCCTCCTGAATAGCGTCGCGTGTATCCATGACGCCGAGCGTGCCGCCGTCATCAAGCACGACCCGCACGGACGGGACCCTTATTCTCTCGTTCGTGCGGTGCAGCGGCTCACGAAACCGCGGCTTAAACCTATTTCCACCAAATCTTCTAGCGATATAGACCTCCGTCTGTTATTTCGAACCTAGATAGAACGCGTCGCACGCTGTGCGGTGATCTTGTCCAGGAACTCGTTAAGCGGCATCGCACCGATGTCGCCAAGTTTACGGTCGCGCACCGCGACCTTATTTTCCTCAAGCTCTTTGTCGCCGAGGATGAGCATATACGGGACCTTTTGCAATTGAGCATCCCTGATCTTCGCACCGATCTTGTCGGAGCGGGTGTTCGACTCCACTCGGAATCCGGCTGCCTTTAGCTGTGCCGCGATCGTCTCTGCATATTCGTTGATCCTATCGGTGATCGGCAGCACCGCGACCTGCACGGGCGCCAGCCAAAGCGGGAAAGCACCAGCGTAATGCTCGATCAGCACGCCGAAGAAACGCTCCATCGAGCCGAATAACGCCCTGTGGATCATCACCGGCCGATGCTTGAGATTGTCCTCGGCGGTGTACTCAAGCTGGAAGCGCTCAGGCAGATTCCAGTCGACCTGAATGGTCCCAAGCTGCCAAATCCGTCCGATCGCGTCCTCGATCTTGATATCGATCTTTGGCCCGTAGAAGGCAGCCTCGCCCTCGATGCGGTCGTATGTGATGCCGCGTTCGTCGAGAGCGGACGCGAGTTGCGACTCGGCCATCGCCCAGGTTTCGTCGGAACCCAAATAAACTTTGTTCTCAGCATCGCCCCGGACGGATAGCTCGAATTTTACCTTCTCAAAACCGTAGGTCTCAAGAACTTTCACCGCGAAGTCTAGACAGTCGGAGACCTCCTCGTGCACCTGATCAGGCCGGACGAAGAGATGTGCGTCATCAACGGTGAATCCACGCACGCGCATGAGGCCGTGCAAGGTCCCTGACAATTCAGCACGATAAACAGTGCCGGCCTCCGAATAACGCTGCGGTAGGTCTCGATAGCTACGCGGGCTAGACTTGTAGATGCCGATGTGCATCGGGCAGTTCATCGGCTTAAGGCGATATTCCTCGTCCTCGATGCTGGTCGGCGCGTACATCGAGTCGGCGTAGTTATCCTCGTGGCCGCTGATCTTCCAAAGCTCGCGTTTCGCGATGTGCGGCGTATAGACGAAGCTGTACCCACGGCGCTCGAGCTCCTCTCTCAGAAGCTTCTCCATCTCGCCGCGAATGATGCCACCCTTCGGATGCCAAAGAATTAGGCCCTGTCCGTAATCGTCGTCGATCGAGAAGAGATCGAGCTCGCGTCCAAGGCGGCGATGATCGCGTTTCTCGGCCTCTTCACGCTGCTTGAGCCAAGCATCGAGCTCGTCCTGCTTTGCAAAGGCAGTCCCGTAGATACGCTGCATCTGCTCACGCTCGGCATCGCCCTTCCAGTACGCGCCTGATAGAGCCAGTAGCTTAAAGGCACCGAGCTTGCCGGTGTGCGGCACGTGCGGCCCGAGGCAAAAGTCTATGAACTGCGAACTGTCGATGTAGTAGATGCTCGCGGAGCCGTTGACCTTTTCCTCGATCAACTCGCACTTGAGCGGCTCGTCCCGTTCCTTAAAGATCTCCAGGATGCGGGCCTTGTCGACGTTCTCACGACGATAGGGAAGATTGCGTTTTGAGAGCTCACGCATCTTTTTTTCGATCAAGGGAAGGTCGGCCTCGGTAAGCTGACGCGGAGCGATCAAATCGTAGAAAAAGCCGTAACGCGGATCATCAAGCAGAGCGGGACCGACGCCGAGCTTTGTGCCCGGGAAAAGCTCCAGAACGGCAGCAGCGAGCAAATGAGCGGTCGAATGGCGTATGACCTCGAGGCCATTGCGAGTATCGGCGGTGATCGGCTCGATGGAGAGGACCTCGTCTGAGCCAAGCAGCTCGCAATTCAGGTCTACCTCGTCGCCATTCACTTTGGCGGCAAGGGATCTTTTCAGAACATCGCGGTCAACAGCCTTGATCGCATCCGCGACCGTAGCCGGCGCGGGGATAGACCGCCGGTTATCGCCAATTTTGATATTCAGTTCGCTCATATTGTCGTAAATAGTGGATAGTGATGCCGCAGAGCGGATCACTCACACAAAATGCCTCAGGGGCGACCTCTGTCGCTCTCGGCGTTCCGTCACTATTTACGCGTGGCACGAATTGATTCCGTGCTTACTACAAAAGATCTGATCCGATAAGAGCGACTTTGCTTTGCGGTGGTGACACCGCGATTGTCCCGCCTAGCGGCGGGTCGTAGTAGTTGTCGTAACAGCAAAGTTCTTCGAAAGCATCTTATCGAAAACTTGAGCGGCTCCTTCAGAAGCTGAAGGCCGCAAAGTTAAAAACCTCTAAATCTTATAGAATAGTGCAATGAAAATCAAGCGCGGGCGGAGGTGTGAAGAGGACAACTCTCAGCGTTAAGCCTGTCTCTAAGTTGTTGAAGTAAATGTCTTTCCTGCAACGGAGTCCGTCGCCGAAGCGTCCTGTTATCGAGATGAATAAGTTGGTCCTCATCACTACCATATTTGCCCTATTGGGGATCTCCGCCGCCGGTCAGTCCGGTCGACGTGCGCAGCCGACACCAGCACCGGTTTCGAGCGGAGCTGCCCATAGCGCCAGCGACACCGGTGACAGCGACTTTTCGGAATCGAAGCCTACCTCCGGACCGAGCTATTCGCGTAAAAGGCCGCAGCAGAACTCCGCACCTGTGCAGCCAAAGGCGGACACGACAGAGTCCGCCGGAAGCGACGACGTGATCAAGGTCGAGACGAGTTTGGTGACAATTCCCGTGTCGGTATACGAGCGGAGCGGCGTCTACGTGAGCGGCCTCCGGCGGAACGACTTTAAGATCTTTGAGAACGGTAAGGAGCAGGAGATCGCGTACTTCGGGACGGTTGAGCAGCCTTTTTCGGCGATCTTGCTGATCGATGTGAGCGGCTCGACGGACAATAAGATCCATTCCATTCAGGCGGCTGCGATGAGTTTTGTCGAGAACCTGCGGCCTGGAGACAAGGTGATGGTGATGGAGTTTGACCAGTCGACGAGGACGCTGTGCGACTTTACGTCAGACCATGACGTGCTCACAAAGGCGATCCACAAGGTCGGCTCCGGCGGCGGCACTGCACTCTACAGCGCGGTCGAGACGGTCTTGAAGAAGAAAATAGAAAAGGTCCAGGGGCGCAAGGCGGTGATCCTCTTCACTGACGGCGTCGATACGAGCGAACCGGGATTCGGCGGCGGCGAGGGCGGTTACGAAAAGACACTTGGAATGGCTGAGGAAGGCGACGCTGTGTTTTACCCTATCTACTACAACACCTATCTTGAGATGAGCGGTATCACAAACGGCGGCGTGATGGGCGGAACTCCCGTCATCAATACAGGGCCAAAGTACAAAGGCGAGAGGCCCGAGGATTACGCTCACGGCAGAGCCTATTTGCAGGAGCTCGCGCGTCTAACCGGCGGCAAGGTTTATCAGTCAGATGCCACGGACGGCGGAATGGCCGCGGCCTTCGCGGGGATCGCTGAGGAACTCGGCAACCAGTACACGATCGGCTACTACTCGAATGAGGGCGGGCGAACAGGTGAGCGAAAGCAGATCAAGGTGCGGGTGAATCGACCCAGCGTCGCAGTTCGTGCCCGTGACAATTACATCGTGGGTGAGACGCCCGCAAAACCGCCAGTCGCGGGAAAATAAGACAAAAAAATGGTAGTCTCTAGCAGACTCGAACTGCTGACCCCTACCTTGTCAAGGTAATGCTCTACCAACTGAGCTAAGAGACTACACTCCGCCTCGCGGGCGAACACCTAGATTAAATAAAGGTGGGATTTGCTGTCAAGCCAATGCTCTCGCAACTATCGTGAGATCCGCTACGAAGTGTCGATATTCCTGCTCACGATCTTCATCGGGAGCACGCAGGACGGCTGACGGATGAATGGTCGCGAGCAGGCGGCTTTCGCCATGGTCAAACCATTCCCCGCGGCTCTTTGTTACGCGAAAGGTATTTCCCAGCATCGATTGAGCGGCGGTCGCTCCGAGGCAGACGATGATCTCCGGGTGAATGACCTCGATCTCGCCATTGAGCCACGGCTTGCAGGCCGTGACCTCTGAAGCGGCGGGCTTTTGATGGAGGCGGCGTTTGCCCGCGGGCTTCCATTTGAAGTGCTTGACCGCGTTCGTCATGTACACGACTTTCCGGTCAATCCCCGCCTCCACGAGAGCTTTATCGAGGATACGTCCCGCCGGACCGACGAATGGATGGCCCTGCAGGTCCTCCTCATTACCCGGCTGCTCACCGACCATCATTACACGTGCGTCGCGAGGTCCCTCACCAAACACAGTCTGAGTTCCGAGCTTGTACAATTCACACCCGCGACAGCTAAGTGACGCCTCCTGAAGTCGCTCATAGGTAATGCGCGGCGGGAAGTAATCAAGGGCGGTGTGTTTCAGCTGGGCTGCCATGCGAATAGTTTATCGCCGGCAGAGACGACGAATGTAATCCGCACGACCGGCCGCAGGTGGCTAGTCTTTGGCGAGGAAACGGCTGTTGACCCATCCGGAAACGCCGTTATAGGAGACCGGTGACCAAGCTGATTTGCCCGATCGGACGGCTGCTCCCGTTACGTTGACGCCTGTCGCGTTTGGGGGGATCGTTCCTGACGATGATTTAATATTTCCGGGCGCAGCGCGCACATACAGGACATCACCCGCCGCGACGTTTACCACGTGGAATGTTCCCGGTCCCGGTCCAACCACCGGGAGCGGGGTGGCCACTGCGGGAGTCGGTTCCGGCGGGGGATCGGTGTGCCCTTTCTGATCGGCGGGTGTTGTCTTTGATCCCACGCTTGCGGACCCGCCCTCGGCTGACGTCGGGCCATGCTCAAGTCTATTGACGGCGTTGGCCGAAGCATCTGGACGCAATGCTCCAGTCAAGAACAATGTCCCAGCTCCACCAATAGCGAGAGCGATCAACCCGATCGTTGAATATGCCCATAGGTTGTGCCGCGTCGGATGAGCCTCCTTCCGCTCCGAGACAAGTGTCGGCGGTATGTTATTCGCAGCAGGAGGTGCCTGAGCCGCATTCGATGGTTCAGAGATATCGGCAGTCATCGCGGGCACAATGGGGATCGTTTTCCCGGCATGAAAGTCCGGTAGTTGGAGGGTCTCGTTGGAACCATATATTTCGCCGAGAGCTGTACCGTCACTTAGACAGAAGGCGAGATCATCGTCGGTAAAGACGCTTTTGCATTTTGGGCATTTTCGCATAGCGCGCGGAATCGTATCACACGTTGGCGCACAGAGCGTCTCAACCGAAAGTGTTTATTGTGGGGTCAAAGTCACCCGCTTGACGGTGCCTTCAAGCTCGTGGAGGCTCCTCGGATACGGTGGGCCGGAATTTACCTCCATGCAGCCAAGGTTGTGCTGTATCTTTTTGCTTTTGTCCCGGAGGTTCAGCGTCAACTCGATCGTCGGGAGGTCCTCCGCATGTGTCGGGCATCCATCTTCCGCGTACTGGTAGCGATCCTTGAGGTTTAGGAAATCCGCCTTTGCAAATGCGTCTAGCAGTGCACGGAGTTGATCCGGAGTGATCGTCCGGTCCGTTGGCGTCGGTGCCGGCTTTGCCTTGTTGCCGGCAAAAATATCGTTCATCGAGGTGGTGTAGTGCGGCTCGTAGTGGACCCGTCCATCCGCATACACCGAAACGGTAAACGACTTCCCGCCGAATGCACCCTCACCTTGGTGCATGATCATCATCGGAGTGTTGGGATCGGCGGGCGGAAGGAAGACATCTGCAGATGCCGGCGCATTCGACCGCGAACCACTTGCGCCAGTGGACGGGCTGATCGAGCACGCGCCTGCGAGGAAGGACAGCGCCACGATTGCGGTGAGATGGCTCTTCATAAGATCACGCTACGCCCGTGCAAAATCGATGCAAGCCGATCGCAACGAGCTTGGCAGTACGGTTGTCGATGTCGTATTTGGGATTTAGCTCGGTGAACTCGACGACGCGTGTATTTGCGAGCGACGCCGCATATTTGACGAGCTGGATAAACTCGCCTGCGCGAAGCCCGAGGGGCGATGGAGCTGATGTGCCCGGTGCGTCGGCTTGGCGAACGACGTCCATGTCGAATCCGAAGAACGTATTCATCGATGAGCTATGCCCAATGAAGTTGTTACGGATGCTCTCCTTTAGCTCGAGGTCGGCCTCGGTCCGCGAGCGGAGAAGCTCGAGACTTATACGGTTGACACCGATGGAGCGAAGGTACTCGTAATAGATGGGCGAGGCGAGGTGCGTCTGATATCCGACCTCGTAAAAATAGTTGGGTCGTAAGTGGCCCTCATCTAGGAGCTGCCGGTAAGGTGTGCCGCTGTTCCGCTCCTCGGCGATGCGGACATCGAGGTGCGAATCGACATTCACGCCGATCCATGCGTCTACACCAAAGATCTCGGCCATCGCACGGCCATCTGCGTATGAGATGTCGTTGCCGCCGCCAAGCACGATGATGCGCTTGTTATCCTTGAGGACCTGCTTGACGACCTCGCTGAGGTTGTCATGCGTCTCCTCCAGCGAACCAGCCATCTCAACGTCGCCAAGATCATAGACACGCTTCTTAAAATTGAACGGCGTTAGTTTATAGAACTGCTCACGGATAGCACGCGGTCCGTCGGCGGCGCCAACACGACCGCCGTTCCGCCGCACGCCCTCATCCTGCGGGCATCCGATGATGACGATGTCGGCTGAATCGTAGTCCTTTGGATCGCAGCGAACGATCTCGCCAAGACGCGGGTCGTTGGGATCGCGGCGGGAGAAAAAGACCTCGCGAGCGGGACGCGCAGTCATTTCGAAGATGTCAGGCATAGGAATCAGTATTTTCCCGAAGTGGGTTTTAAGTCAATTCTTCCGAACTCCGCGGTCTCCGCTTATGGTCTTCGCGTGCTGTGCGTTACTGGTCTTTGAAATGGCGTGAACGCAGAGTATGCAGAGATACCGCAGAGATAGCCGAGAAGCAAATACTCGAAACTTGGGATTTGGAACGAGTCGTTCTATCATTCTCGCGGTCTGTAAGTCCCGTTAAAAACAGGAATCTTGTTCATGCGAAAAGCCCTCGGTCTCACGCTGGCCGCAATTGTGATGATGGGTGCGCACGCGTCGAACGTGCGGGCGTATGACAACGACACGCATTTCTGGTTCACCTATTATCTTTCGGTTCAGGCGGGTTATACGCCGGTCCAGGCGATGCAGATCGCGAGTGCGGACGTGAGTGTCGATTATGACGACGACACGCAGCCGGTGCTGCCCTCGCTCGAGAGTCTCGCGAGTTTTAGGCACCCGCTCGATCACTTTCAGTATGTGCGGAATCGCCTGCACGCGCTGCCGATGAAGGACGAGATCATGAAAGCCGCGGACCTACCAGACGGCTACTGGTGGGATCCTCTCGTGATAACTGATGCAAAAACTCTCGCCGCCGCTCACTCCATGGTCAATGCAAGAAAGAAGGTCTTTTGGGCAGACACGCTAGCCGAGGGACGCAATCCGGGGATCTTTTTGCACTTTCTTGAGGACACCTTTGCGCACGACGGGTTTGCGAGCTACATCGGGCACGCCGGTTACTACCGTGTCGACTACATGGCGTCCGACAGGGCTAAGGCGGAGCGAATGGCGTTTACTGCCCTCAAATACCTGATCGCATTTCGCGAGGTAGCGATCGCTCGTCAGCCAACGACGAAGTTCGCCGATCCCGAGAGCATAAATCTGGTCCTCTACATCAATGCTGCAAAAACCGCCCAGATCCGTGCCGACATTCAAAGTTTTTGTGACGCTAATCCGTCGACCGGTGTCGAGGCCAACGATCTCGTTAATGAGTGGAACAAGATGGGCGACAAAGAGCGGCACGACCGCAACAACGTGCCGCCGCCGTCATTCTTCAAGCCATTTTACACAGCGATGAAGGAGGGGCCGTCACCCGACTCGGAGCGCGCGCGCGAGGCCGTGCTCAAGATATTCAACCTTCGCCGCGAGCAGCTTCCGC
>JBJMGO010000158.1:0-5790 GCA_045807825.1 Pyrinomonadaceae bacterium
TAACCGAGAAGCAGCACAACATCTGCGTCGTTGGTGATGACGCGCAGAGTATTTACGGGTTCAGGCAGGCTGATATACGGAATATCCTCGATTTTGAGCAGCACTTCCCTGATGCAAAGGTGATCCTGCTCGAGCAAAATTATCGCTCAACCCAGACTATCCTCGACGTCGCTGACGCGATCATCGCTAACAACGTTCACCAAAAGAAAAAGAAGCTCTGGACGTCTAATCCTGGCGGCGAGCGGGTCTTTTACTATCAGGCGTACGACGGCGACGGTGAGGCGAGATTTGTCGCATCAAAGATCGAGGAGCACCAGCGTCGAAGCCTGAGCGATCGCATCGCCGTGCTCTATCGCACAAACGCGCAGTCGCGACTCTTTGAGGAGTCGCTGCGGCGTTTGCGGATCGAGTACAACATCGTCGGCGGTTTTTCGTTTTATGAGCGTGCGGAGGTAAAGGACATCATTGCGTACCTCAAGCTCGCGATGAACCCATTCGACGACATCGCTCTGCTCCGCGTCATCAACACGCCGCCGCGTGGACTCGGAAAGACCAGCCTCGACGAATTGCAGCGGCTCGCGAAATCCGGAGGCTCAAGCCTTTGGACCACGATTCAGCAGCTCACTGATAAGGACTTTCCGCTGCAGGCGAACCTTACGCCGCGAGCGAGAGAGGCATTCCGCAACTGTGCTAAAGCCATCAACTCACTGATCAAAAAAGCCAACGAACCTATCGGACTGGAGCGGCCCGTTTCCGACATGGTCGTCGCCGCGATCGAGGACACGGGATATGCGAATGCACTTCGGACCGAGAATACCGATGAGTCCGCCGCTCGTCTTGAGAACCTCGAGGAGCTCGTCAACGCCGCCGTCGACTACGACAAGCAGGAGGAGAATGGGCTTCGCGAGTTCATCGACCACGCTGCTTTGACCGCGGACACCGACAAGTACGACCGCAATGCACGCGTGACGTTGATGACGGTGCACTCGGCGAAGGGTCTGGAGTTTTCGATCGTTTTTCTGGTTGGCATGGAGGATGGCGTATTCCCGCACTCGCGTTCCATCAGTGATGAAAAGGACTTGGAAGAAGAACGCCGTCTTGCGTACGTCGCTATCACTCGTGCGGAAAAGGTGCTCTACGTCACGCACGCGATGCGTCGCCGCACGTACGGTGAGGACATGGCCGCCGAGCCGTCGCAGTTCCTGAATGAAATGCCGCTTGAGCTTATCGAGGACCTGTCGAGCGGCTCGTCGTGGTTATCCTTCGCGCGAGGATCGACTAACGCTAAAGCCGCCGTAGCTGCCCTTCGCGGCGAGGCTCGCCCGGAGAAGCCAAAAAATCTGTACGCCGGCAAGACCTACAACAGCGCGGAGGCGGTAGCGGAGTTCTTCAGGCAAAAGCGAGGAGAGACGAGCAGAAGGGAAGATACGTCCAACTGCCCGACGCCGCCTACTCGTTCGCCATCCGCCTTGGATCGCCTAAAAGGGGCAGGCTCGACACCTCAGCAAAAGGCGCAGAGCGCCGCCGCAGAGCAAGGGATCACAGCCGGATCGTATGTTCGCCACGACAAATACGGCCGCGGTCTCGTCCTTCGTCGCGAGGGCAGCGGCGACAATGCAAAGCTCACCGTCAGCTTTCCCGGCTTTGGGCAAAAGAAGCTCATCGAGAAGTACGCCAACCTACACAAAGAAGAGCAGTAGTTCGCTATAGTTTTGCCCGCAGGGGGACAGAATTATGCGAGGAAAGGACCTCTCCCATTGGGTGTCGATAATAGCTTGTGCAGGTGCGGCGACGTTGCTGGGCTGCGGAGCTCCGCCGGCGACAAATACCGGCAACACTAACATCAACGCGGCGTCACCGTCCGCGAACTCGAACGTCAACACGAATGCGAATGTCGCTTCGACGTCGAGTAGCTCGGTCGATGCGCGCGAGCCGGATCAGTATCAGGCGACCGTCACGATAAAGGTCGAGGCGATGGGTGCGCAGCAGCCGGTGACGATGCCGACGCTTGCCGCAAAGGTGGCCCGCAGCGGAAACGACCGGCGTATGGAGTTCACCATTCCCGCCGGCGGCCGCGTGGTTTATCTCGACAAGGGCGAAAACAAGTACCTGATCCTGCCGGACAAGAATCAGTACGCCGAGCTTAATAACGACTCGACTGGATTCGACATTCGACGCATGATGACGCCGGGCGAGATCGTTAAGCAGGTGAAATCACAACAGGGTTTGCAGCTCGTCGGTGACGACACGCTCAACGGCCGCGCCGTGACAAAATACCGCTACGCCGCAACCGCGAATACGCAAAGCCAAGCCGGTAACGTGAATACCGAGTCTTACCTGTACGTTGACAAGGACACGGGACTGCCGCTGCGTTCGGAGACGACGTCGCAGGCGACGGGTAATGTGCAGGGCTACAACGGACTTCGGGTCGTCACCGAGATGAGCGATCTCACGTCAGACGCTCCGGCCGATCTCTTCGCGGTTCCGACCAACATGCAAAAGATCGAGGCCGAGCAGGTCAGGGCGCAGGTGAATGTAGTATTCCAGGCACTCGCGGCGGTGATCGGTCAGCTCTTGCAGCAGAGTCAGACGGGCCAACAACCGCAGCCGTCTGCGACAGCGTCACCAGCGAGGTAGACAATGCGTGGATTTTTGATCGGTGCTCTGGTCGGGCTGCTTGCGGGCGCGGCGATCGTCTTCTTCATGTTTGGCGGCGTACCTCGAGCAGCAAAAGCGCCTGGCGAGCTGATCAAGCCGCCCGACCCGCAGCGCCAAAACAGCACCGCGCAAATAGTGATAAAACAGGACCTGCTCAACCAGGTCCTCGCTACCATCTTTCAACAGATGAATCCGCCGAGTTTCCCGCTGCAGATATCAGCGGGCGATCCGCGCCGTGATGAATTTCGCATTCTTCCGGCGCTGCAGGAGCAATGTGACAGCCGCATTCAAGTCCTGCAGGAGGGAAGCGGCGTCCGCACCGGCGTCTCATTCAAAGACGGCAAGATCTCCGCTCCGATCGCCTTTAAGGGCAAGATGCAGTCGATGGTTGGATGTATCCAGTTCCAGGGTTGGGCGCAGGCTCATCTGGAACTGCGATTCGACGCCGCCCAGCAGGCCGTCTACGGCGTCGTCACCGTCGATACGGTGAATCTTGACGGTGTGAATCCGCTTGTCAGCGGTCTGGTGACGCCTCTCGTGCAGGGCACGCTGAACAGCCGCATAAATCCCATTCTCCTGCTTCGGGGAGAGCAGATCGGGCTCAATGTTCCGGTCGCCTCTGCTGGCGGGAATCTGAAGGCGCGTGCCTCCGACATCCGATCCGAGGTCAAAGATGACGGCGTCACCTTCACCGTCGATTACACGTTTGAGGGAGACAGATCTAACGGAGGAGCGTAAGAAAGGCACCACGAAATCACACGAAAGGACACAAAAAAGAGCACCTTCTTTGGTGCTCTTTCGTGCATTTTAGTGGTTGCCTCTATTGGTTCCCGGCTTCCTCTTCATCGAGCTTCTTGACGAACTCATTCCCCGGGTAGTGTGCCTTGAGATACTTGGTCATCTCGGCTTTTAGCTCGTCGTTGTTGCCGCAGCCGTACTTTGTCCAGCCGTTGGCCTCGATGACTATGTAGAGTGCCTCGGGAATGCGCTTATCGAGAGGCGAACGCTTTGCCCAGGCCATTACCCTGTCCGCGAGGAATTTTGGTGCATCACCGATCTCAGCTAGCCTCTTTCGCTCGGCCTGAGCCGCTGCCGTCTGGGCAGGCGTCAGGAATGCAGGTCGTTTTGGCAGCGGCGTTGTTGTGTCCGGTGTGGTCGACCCATCGTCGTCTGTCGCTGCGGAATCCACGGCGCACCACCAGTTGTCGTCAGAAAACTGGTCCTGCGCGTTATCCGTCCTGCCGATCCCGTCCGGAATGTATGGGTTAACGATCGGATTCTTCAGCACAAAAAAGAGAAGTGCATTCTCGCGTGCCAGTGGTGTCTTCGCCGCGGTGACCCTGTCGAAATACGGCTGGAAATCCGGATGTCCGGCAAGCAGCTCCGGCGTCAGCTTGTTAAGCGTTACGTCGTCCTTTATGAGCCATGCGCGTGTCCAGACGGCGAGAACGAAACGCTCCTTCATGTAATCCGGCAGTGCGGGCGAGTCCTTGACCCGCAGCAGTGCAGGGGTCGGGAAGTGCTGATTCAAAACCTCGATTGTTGGCTGGTCGAACATCGGCCGTTCCTGCCACAGCTTCTTGTCCTTAAACTGCTCCTCGACCTCGCGCTCGTATGCTTCCTTGCCCTCCTTGTTGTAGGCAGGATCGTACGATTTTTTTTGCTCATTGATGAAGTCATCGATATTTCCGACGTCGCCGTCAAAGTCGAAAGCGTACGGCTTTACCAAAGAATCGCGCAGCCAATCCTCCATGGTTTTAGCGAGCGAGAGCCGGAGAGTAATGAATGAATTGCGTGCCGAAGTGTTTAGCACGTCGCCTGAGCCAAGTGCGTCCTCGATCAACTTTCTAGCCTCGGCTTGCTTCCCAGTCGCGAGAAGCAGCCGTGCCTCGTGGTATGCGATCGTAGGAAACGCGGCGGACGAATGATCTGCACGTTCCGCGGCCGCAAGCAAAGTCCCGAGATCGGCAGAGTTGTTGTCTGCCTGTGACAATGCGGCCATCAGCCATAGCGGAGATCCCGAGGCTTTGTAGACCGAGAGCGAATGCGCGTATGCCTCGGGTCCTGCCATTTGATAGCTCAGGAGCCAGTCTGTCATATCGTCCCGACGCAGAAATGCCGGCACGATCGCAGGGGTCAGCTTCTCCTCGCCCCAATAGCCGCCCTCGTATTCGTCCTTCTTACTCGATGCGAAGCGGCCTGCGTAGGCGGCTTGGCGCGCATTGCGGATCTGTACCTTTTCGTTATCCGTGAGAGGGCGTCCCACGGCAGCCTGCGCGGCCGTGACCGCGTCGGCATCTGTCGCGTCAGCTTTAACGGTGAAGTCGTAACTCTTCTCATTTGCATAGAGGTAGAGCTGCAGAACGTTGGGATCCGGTTCCTTCGTCGGCTCAGGCGTAGGATAAGGCGTTTGCTCCGGATGGGCTCTCGCATTCTCCTCAGCCTTTCGTTTGTCCTCGGCAGTCAACGCCTCGGACGCAAACTTATCGAGAAGCCAGTTGTAATCGATCACGTCCTGACGAAAGTTGTCGTTGGCACCGCGGGTGCCGAGTTTGCGCCCCAGCTCAGCCACGCGTTCCTTGGGATGTCGGCGATATGCGATCAAATTCAGGAGCCGCTCGGCCGATGCTCCAAACTTGCCGGATGGTGACACGTTGTGCTGGATGTGATTCGCGGCCTCATCGTAAAGGGCATCTACCTTTTTGCTGTTACTTGAAACGCTCGCCTGTCTGATCAGCGTGCGTGCGACGAGGTAGTCCGCGGTCTCATGCCAAGGTGAATCAAAATCGTGCGCGATATCCGTGAACCCCTGCTTTGCCGCCGCATAGTCCATCGAGTAGAACTTTGCCGCGGCTTTTTGATATGCACGGTCCTTCACCAGCCAGTCCGGAGCACCCACCGGTGCGTCATCCGGGGCCTGTTTGCCGCTAGCACAATTGCCGAAAACGGCATCCTGCGCCTTTACCCACTCCATGACATTTGGATCAGAAGGTCCATGTGCCGACACTCGATCGCTGAGCGTTTCGCCTGCGGTCTCGAAGGCATTCCGGGTGCAGTTGGGGAAAAAATCATAGCTCTCACCTGAGCTGCGGTCGCCATAGATCGCGGGTGGCTTCTCTTCCTTAACCATCA
>JBJMGO010000159.1:0-2497 GCA_045807825.1 Pyrinomonadaceae bacterium
TCGCAAGAGCGGATGCTATTACCGCTTATGACCTCGACGGCAAGGCACTGGCCGATCCTGTCAAGATCGAGAAGATGAACGCTTTTACCGTCGACAAAGATGGCATCGTTTATACCGTCGGTGACAACGGTGTCGCCAAGTATCCTGCGATCGCCCACTGACGGTTCAGCGAAGAATTGCCATATGAAGCAAGTTCTCTTAGTCGCCGCACTTTTGCTGTCGGCCAATATTCTCGTGTCAGCGCAGGCTGTGCTGTCCCCTGTCGACGGGGACTTCATTATCAAAGACTTCAAGTTCGAGATGGGCGAAATATTACCTGAGTTGCGGCTGCATTACGTCACGCTCGGTACACCGAGGATGGACAAGAACGGCCGCGTAATGAACGCTGTGATCATCAACCACGGAACCGGCGGCTCACACACGCAGTTTTTGGGTGCGGGATTCGCCGGCGTTCTGTTTGCAAAAGGGGGACTACTCGATGCGGAGAAATACTTTATCATCCTGCCCGATAACATCGGTCACGGCGGCTCGAGCAAACCGAGTGATGGGCTACATGCGAAGTTTCCGCGCTACTGCTACCACGATATGGTGCGGGCGCAGTATCGGCTGCTGACCGAGAAGCTCGGCGTCAACCATCTTCGTCTCGTGATGGGCACCTCAATGGGGGGAATGCACGCGTGGCTGTGGAGCGAGATGTACCCCGATTTTATGGACGCGGCAATGCCGCTCGCGAGCCTGCCGGTCGAGATCGCCGGGCGCAACCGTTACTTCCGGCGAATGGTGATCGACGGCATCACTAAAGACCCCGATTGGCAGAACGGCGAATACAAAACTCAACCCATTCGCGGCCTAACATCGGCGATCTACGCCCTGATCTTTATGCAAAGTGCTCCACTTGCAAATCAAAAGCAAATGCCGACCAAAGCGGCAGCCGACGCCGCGTTTGACGCGCGTATGAAACAGGCTCTTGCGACAACGGATGCTAACGACATGCTTTACCAGTTCGACTCGTCGCGTGACTACAATCCCGAGCCCGACCTCGAGAAGATCACGACCCACCTTCTCGCCGTGAACTCAGCCGATGATCAGGTAAACCCGCCCGAGCTCGGAATTATCGAGCAGCAGATCAAACGCGTGAAGCACGGCCGCTACGTCCTGATCCCGATCTCCGACCAAACGCGCGGCCACGGCACGCACACGCTCGCGAACGTCTGGAAGCAATACCTCGCAGAGATCCTTGCTGAGAGCGAATCCGCAAGGCCGTAGCAAGCGAATAAGCCAAAAGCACTATGGAGTGTCTGATCTGCCCACGATGCGGCGCACAGCTTGACGAGACGCACGTCACCGGTAACGTGGTGATGTGTCAGTATTGTGCGACCCAGTTTCGCGTGCCAGAAAAGCCCGCCGTCGTCGACGACACAGCGCCACAGGATACGCCTGGGGGGTTAAGGCTCCTTATCCCACTCGTCGGGGCGGGCATCGGGATTGTGATGGCAGTTGGAGCTACTTTGTACGTGACCCTTCGGGGCTTCGATAACGGAGTCGCTCCAGCAGCCAATGATATTCAAAAGTCAGCAGAGGATATCCGTACAAAGGCTAATTCCATGAGATCAGCCTCAAATAGTATAAACAGTAACCAACCATCACCCACACCCACGCTGACACAGCGGCCGCATAGGCCTAGTCCTTGATCCATTCCATCACCTGCTCGATACCACCTTCAGGGTCGAGGCGATCTTTCACGTTGTAGACGCGGCTGACGCCGAAGAATCTGATCTGGGCGGTGCGCGAGATCCTGCATCGACTGGGCTTTTTACCACTCGCCTGAGCCGCGAATTCGCACGAGTGGTAACCCACTTCAAATGCAACCTTACCGCGGCCTTTGATGGTTGTGACCGCACCAGACTTTGGCGCGATGCGCTTACCCATCGTGCGACCCCGTGCATCGAGCAGAACGATGCCTGGCGTGCCTTTGATCGTGCACGGCGCTGCAGACATGTTTTTGACGACGTAGCTAGCTCCTCGCTGACCGCCCATCGCGCCATCACTGAAATTCGGATCAGGGCGGATCGTTAGTTGTGAACCTTCGCACGAGCGAAAGGAATGTCGGCTCTTCGTCTCGGCTTTGCCGGTCGTACCCGCAAAAGCGCCAGTAAATGAAACCACAAAGATCATGATCACGAGCTGCAAGATAGATCTTTTCATCAGTTCCTCCTAAACTCCGGCCAGGAATCTAGCCAGTTTGTAGAACGTCGTCACTTCCCAGCGCATGCAGGGACATCTTTGACAGCCTCACCGACGAGCTTGAACGGGAGGCATTCGCGCCTGCCGGTGGTGTCGTATATCTTTCTCTTATCCTTATTAGCCTTCTCGTCGTCGGAGTTGAATTTCGCCGGGAACGCCGTGAGATCGCGCTCCTTATAAACGTACGCCTCGTCGGCAAATTCGCTCTGCGTCTCCCCAGTGTTCTTGAGGTTATAGACCCAGATGAGCGGAA
>JBJMGO010000160.1:0-19723 GCA_045807825.1 Pyrinomonadaceae bacterium
AGTGTTTGTGGTGAGGCCAAGGCGATAGCTGAGCCGTGCGACGTGAGTGTCCACAACAACACCGCTAGCAATACCGTACGCATTACCGAGCACGACATTCGCCGTCTTACGAGCAACGCCGCCGAGTGTGAGGAGTTCATCCATCGTCCTCGGCACCTCGCCATGATACGTCTCAACGATCCTGCTACAGGCAGCCTGAATATTCTTCGCCTTGTTCCGAAAAAACCCCGTCGAATGGATGTCCTGCTCCAGCTCCGTCTGCGACACCTTGAGGTAATCCTCAGGCCGCCGGTACTTTCGAAACAGGTCCGCCGTCACGATATTCACCCTCGCGTCAGTACACTGCGCCGACAGGATGGTCGCGATCAACAGCTGGAATGGACTAGTGTGATCCAGCGCACAATGCGCATCGGGGTAAGCTTTCTTTAGTCGGCGAATGATCACTCGCGTTCGTTGCTTTAGATCGGTCATTGTTAAATGTCCATTGTAAATTGTAAATTGGTGATTCAATGAACGTCCCCCTGCTAGACCTTAAAGAACAGAATTCTGCTTTACGACCCGAGATCGAGGCAGCGATCGCTCGCGTTTTGGACACCAACGGCTTCATCCTGGGCAGCGAGGTGGCGGCTCTTGAGAAGGAGCTTGCCGAATACTGCGGCGTTAAACACGCCATCGGCTGCGCCTCGGGCAGCGATGCTATCCTCCTCGCCCTCATGGCGTTTGACATCGGCCCCGGCGACGAAGTGATCACCACACCATACAGCTTTTTTGCGACCGTTTCCTCGATCACTCGGCTCGGGGCGACGCCAGTGTTTGTCGACATTGAGCCCGAGACCTACAACATCGATCCCACGAAGATCGAGGCGGTGATCACCGAGCGCACAAAGGCGATCGAGCCAGTTCACCTCTACGGCCAGTGCGCGAATATGGCCGAGATCAACGCTCTCGCATCAACGCGTGGAATTCCCGTCATCGAAGACGCCGCGCAAGCGATCGGTGCCGAGGAGAACGGCATCCGAGCAGGTGCGATCGGAGCGATCGGGGCTTTCTCGTTCTACCCGTCCAAGAATCTCGGCGGCATGGGTGACGGTGGCTTTGTGACGACCAGCGACGACTCACTCGCAAAGAAGCTCATTGCACTTCGCAACCACGGTGCGGAGGTGAAGTACTACCACAAGTGGGTCGGGCTGAACTCGCGGCTCGATGGCTTTCAGGGCGCCGTGCTGCGGGTAAAGCTGCCGCATCTCGAGGAGTGGACGGAGCGCCGCCGCGAGAATGCTATGCGATATCGCCAGCTCTTTGCCGGAGCAGCATTGACCGAGCAGATCGGCTTGCCGGTCGAACGCGAGAATTGCCGCCACATCTACAACCAATACATCGTTGGCGTGCCAGATCATCGGGACGAGCTCCGCTCCTATCTCACCGGCCATGCCATCGGCACCGACATTTACTATCCCGTGCCGCTCCATCTGCAAGAGTGTTTTGGGTACCTCGGCTACAAGACGGGTGACCTTCCCGAATCTGAACGTGCGGCGAATGAGACACTCGCTCTTCCTATCTACCCGGAGCTCGATCCGGAGCAGCAGGCATTTGTAGTCGCCACGATCGCAGATTTCTTCAACAAGTAATGCAGGACGTCGCTACGATCAGCGGCCTGAAAGGGCGGGTCATACCGGCAGTCGTGGTTGTGTTCGTCGTCTCGCTCGCTTTTTTCGGTGCGAAGTGGCAGCTCGGCGATATGCTCGCGAAGCTCACGACGTCGATGGATGACAATGCGGCCGTCGTCGCTGACGCCGCACTTTGGCTGGCACCATCTGATCCGAACGCGAGTTCGCTTCGGGCGGAGATAGAAGATCCGGCTTCGCAGGATAGGCGCTCCGCTGTGGAGATCGCTGAGCAGACGGTGAGGCTCTCGCCATACGACCACAGATGGCGTCTGGCTCTTGCTCGTGCCCTCGCTAGCGACGGACAGTATGACCGTGCTGACATCGAATTCAAACGAGCTGTCGAGCTCGCACCGAACTACGCCGACGGCCGCTGGTACTACGGTAATTTTTTGCTAAGGCAAGGAAGACGTGACGAGGCTGTAGAGCAATTCAAGATCGCCGCGGCAGGCGATCCGCAGTACGGTCCGCAGGTCCTGTCGTTGATGTGGGACTTCTCGGCACACGATCCGGCAGTTCTTGAGAGCGTAGCTGGAGATGGCGTCGACGACATCGCCAACCTTGCATATTTTCTCGCCGGTCACGGCCGCGGCTCAGAAGCCCTGCGCAACTGGAACCGCCTAGATGCAGCCCAAAAAGCCAGCCGCAGTTACATCCCACGCGCGATCGCACAAGGCCTCGTCAGTCAGCACCACTATGCAGACGCGCTTCAGTTCTCTCGAGATCTCGGAGCAGATCCGAATTCGCGTTCCGACACCTTCGTCAATGGCTCATTCGAATCCTCGCTTGATCCTGGCGAAGATTCGCTCTTCAATTGGCGCATCAACCGCACCGATCCGAGGCTCGAGATCGCACTCGACGATCGGGTCAAACATGACGCTGTCCGCAGTTTGCGTCTCACCTTCAAAGGCACTGAGAAGCCTGGTCTTTTCAACGTAGCCCAAACGGCCGTTGTCACTCCCGGCGCAAAATATCGGGTTACATTCTGGTTGCGAACCGAGAATCTCAGGGCTCCCGCCGGGCCACTTATCGACGTGGCGACTGGAGATGAAACAAAGACCCTTGCACGAACTCAGCCCTTCCCAAACGGCACCAATGAATGGCGGCAGGTCGCGCTCGATATAGCCGTTCCGCCGGACGCCGACGGTATCGAGATCCGCACCGTTCGCCTGCCGTGCAGCGGCGATGATTGCCCGATGTCAGGCATCGTTTGGTACGACGATTTTGTGCTCACGCGACTCTAATGCTCCTGAACCGAGCCGCATTCCTACTGATCCTTACTGTGATCGTCGTGATGACGATGCTCTACGGCGGCGTCCATCAGCCCGTGCTCGCACTTTTCTATGTCTCGGCGGCGGTGCTCGCGATCCTATGGGCGGCAGACTCCTGGATGAAGGGCGGTGCGGCCATCAGCAAGAATTTGCTTCAAGTACCGCTGCTCATGCTGGGGATGTGGGGCGTGCTACAGGTCCTCCCGTTTGGAACGTTTACCGACTCGAGCGTGGTCGCCGGCATTCCGCGAGCCATATCGGCTGACCCCTTTGCCACGTCCTTAGCCGTCGTACAGATCTTTTCGCTGCTGATCTTTTTTGCGGCGATGTTGGTGTACATCAACACGGCAAAGCGCCTGCGGAGCGTCGCGGCATTCGTGACGATCTTTGGCTTCGCCTACGCGTTCTTCGCGATCCTGCAATCGGTACTGAGTCCGGAGGCGATCTTTGGGATCTACAAACCGGCGGCTGGGCGTCCGTTCGGGACATTCGTGAATCGCAATGACTATGCGGCAATGATGGTGATGTTCATGAGCGTGCCGTTGGGAATGTTGTTCTCCGGCGTCATAGCTCGGGACAAGCGGCTCCTCTATGTAGTGGCCATCGCCCTGATGGCGACGTCGCTGTTGCTCAGTCAATCGCGCGGCGGGCTCATCGCGTTCATTGCTGAGGTCATACTCCTCGTGATCCTGACCAACCGACAACGTGGCAAGAAGAAGCTCGTCCTAAGCTTTGCTCTCTCGGCGTTGTTCCTGCTCATCGCGGTCGCTGGTGCTTTTTTTGTCGGCGGCGAGACCTCACTCGTGCGCTTCTCGGGTGGCGACATGACCGCTGAGGCCCCGACGGAGACGACGAGCCGCTTTCACATTTGGACCGTCACCGCGCGAATGATCGAGCACAACATACCACTCGGCGTTGGACTTGGCGGCTTTCCGGCCGTGTATCCGCAGTTCGACACCGCCACCGGCTACCAGCGGGTCGAGCAGGCTCACAACGATTACCTGCAGCTCCTCTCAGACGGGGGTCTCGTCGGAGCCGCACTTGGAATCTTCTTTCTTTACCTGCTGATCAAACAGGGAAGAGAGGCAATTCGCGTCGAGAACACGTTGCGGCGCGGGATCGCGGCGGGTGCATTGGCGGGTGTCGCGGCGGTGCTGGTGCACAGTGCCTTCGACTTTGTGCTGCACATCACGGCGGTGTCGCTGATGTTCCTGCTGCTGCTTGCGATACTGGTCGCTAGCTGCAGGACGTATGGAGACGACTCCGAAGACCTTCCACGTGCCCGCGGACATCACCGGCGAAAAGCCTCGGTCAAGCCTCTGCGGAGCGGCTCCTCAGGAACACTGCTCTAAACAGCCACAACACTAATCCGTGTGCGACATAGAGGCCGGCGAGGATCAGCAGCATGTATTGCGACCAAAACCACGTCAGCATTCCTATCCCGGCGAGAAATAATACGATCAGAAACCCTGGTCGTCCTGTGGGCTTGGATCCTTTGCCGCTCGTGTAACGAATCGTGGAGACCATAAGGATCGCGAGCACCGCGACAAGGCCGAGGAGAGCGTATGTGTAATAGTGTGCCGGCCGTGCGCCGTACGCGCTCAAGGGCAGCGGCGCAAAGTGAACGAGAGCCGCGATCAATCCCCCGGCCGGAGGTATCGGCAGTCCAACAAAATACTTTTTATCGACCTTTGTCGCTCCCTCGGCAAGCTTTGAGGGACGCGTCGCCAGCAGGTTGAATCTCGCGAGCCTAAACGCGCCGCACATCAAAAAAGTGAAGACCAGAAACACGCCAAGCCCATACCCGGGAGTGCTCTCCGAGAACGTCGGTGCGATCGCCCAGCTAAACAGAAGCGCCGTCGGCGCGATGCCGAATGTCAGCACGTCCGCCAGCGAGTCGAACTGCACGCCGATCTCTGTGGCGGTGCGTGTCGCACGCGCGATGCGGCCGTCCATCGTGTCAAAGAGGATCGCGAGCCCAATAGCAAGCGCTCCCTGATCAAAATATACAGCCGCACGCGCGGGGTCAGACGCGACGACGGCAAAGCCGCGGATCGACGACAGAACCGCCCAATAGCCCATCGCGACATTCGCCGCTGTAAACAGCGTCGGGATCACGTACAGACCCTTCATCAGCCCGCGATGGGGTTGTTGATGTTCCTTTTCCTCAGCCAAACTTCAGTAGTCTACACGCTTAGAAGTGCAATACGAAGCCGCAAATAATGTGGCGCTCCACTGGCTGTGAACCTACTTGACCTCTTGCCAGCTGGTGCCCTGCTTGCAAACCGCTGGGTCCTTGGCTGTGCAAACCTCTAGCATCGTCACCGGATGGACCTCCCAGCTCTTTGCACGTTTTGGCTCGGCATCGTTGAGGTGGCCAGTGTCGAGCAAGAGAAATCCTGTGACACGAATGTATCGACCTTTCAGCTTTCTTATCTTACTCACCAGCCATGCATCCGGATCGGGACGTTGGGCTCGAACTCTAGGGGTTATTTCAGCAGTGAAGGATCTCGTTTCCTTTGCCTTGGGAGTAAGGGTCATAACCATGTGAATGTCAGTCAGGCGTTCGCCTTTGAGGCCTTTGCCATCTAGCTCACAGTTGCACGATTCCTTGTGCTCGCGTTTCGCGGCCCAAAGGTAACCTTCTACGCGAACGGCCGTCCCCTCTCGCAACGCGTTACCGTGCAGGGTCGTGGCTAAGGTCGAGCGATCTCTGCCTGTCGCCCAGACCGACGGTTGAACAAGGCTCGTCATCTCCTGGAATTTTATATCCACGATCTCACCATTCAGGGCGTCGCTTCGGTTCTTCTTTTTGTCGAGCTCATGATCGTAAGCATCAGACGGTGAGCAGCCCTCGAGCTGACAGGCGGCCATGCTTTTTGGGCACTTGTGCTTTTGGCTGAGAGCGATGCCCGAAAAACAAACCAAGAAGATGGCGGCCGCGATAAATGATCTGCTCATGATAACCCTCCGAGCGCCGGATAATATCACGGAACCATGAGGCGCAGACTTCAAGCTTTCCTTGATCCCTTTCAGCCAGTTTTCAACTGCGCAATTCGGGGACGGGATGACGAGATGAAAATTGCGGATGGAGCAGTTATGAGGAGCGTTTTGCGATCACGGTCTCGCCGCCTTTCACGCGATCCCCGATTCTCACCATGACTTCACAGTCCGCCGGCATTTTGATGTCGGTGCGGGAGCCAAATTTTATTAGCCCAAACCGTTGGCCGCGCTCGAGCGTGTCGCCCTCGCGAGGCCAGCATACGATCCGCCGGGCGAGGATGCCTGCGATCTGGGTGCAGGTGACGGTGAGGTCCTCGCCCTCAATGATGAGCGAGTTGCGCTCGTTGACGAGACTTGCCTGATCACTCGTCGCGGGTTTTTTGTGCCCTTTTACATAGGCGATCTGCAGCACCTTGCCGGCGATCGGTGAGCGGTTGATGTGAACGTCGAGGGGCGAGAGAAAGACGCTGACGACCTTACCCTCGGGTGACTCGTCGATCCGCGTGACGCGGCCGTCGGCGGCTGAGATGATGAGTCCTGCTTCGATCGGGACGACGCGCTCGGGATCGCGGAAGAAATACATCATGAACGCCGTGACAAACGCGAACACCCCAGCCACCAGCCACCAGCCAAAAAACGCCAGCACGATCGCGATCGCGAAAGGCACAAGTATGAAGGGAAGTCCCTCTTTGACCATGGATTAGATGGTAAACGCTAAACGGCGAACGGCAAACAGGATGCGCAAGCGATAGCAGTTCCTCTGCGAGCCTCTGCGGCCTTTGCGTCTTTGCGTGAGAAGAAAACGGTCTGACGCAAAGCTCTCAAAACACGCAAAGAAGCCGCAAAGAAAGAGGGCGAACATGTCAAGCGGCGGCCCTTCCTGCGTACTAATTTAGCCGCTTTTGCGCCTTTCGCGGTTGACATAAAAATGCCCGGCTTCGGAAAAAGCCGGGCAAGAGGAGGATACATGACTCGGAGGTGTCAGACGCGGTACGGGTGTTCCTTTGCGTATGAGTACGCGCAGTAAGCGGCGATCGCGTGAACAGCAAGGCCCAAGAGGCCGACCGAGCCGATCCACGATACGCCGGTAAGTATCAGCCAAAGAATGCCAACGAGAATTCGACCGTTATAGATCTGGCCGAGCCCGGGAATAAGCAAACTCAGGATGCCCGCAAGGAGTGGTTCTCGCATTCGTGTCTAATTGCCTCCGTCAAATGTTACGAAAGAGGAGTAGGGAAGTTCCGGGATTTTTATTCGAGGACGGAGTGAAGCAATTGCTGCGTCAGGAAGAAAAGGGCGACGCCTGCGAAGACGGAGACTGAGACGAGGGCTTTTCGCGGGCCATGGTGATTGACCTCAGGGATCAGGTCGCTTGCGGACACATAAAGTGCCACACCGCCCGCGAGCGGCAGCGCGTACGCGACGGTGAAGCCAAATACATCGCCTGCAAAATAGATCACCAGGACCCCGAGCAGCGTCGCCGAGCCCACAAGTGCAGTCGTCGCAAGAGCACTCGTCCACTTTTTCCCTGCCGCGAGCACCATCGATCCGATCGTAAAGCCCTCGGGGAACTTGTGCAGAAAGATCGCGAGGAAAACCAGCAGCCCGACCTGCGCGTTCACCTCGGCAGCCGCCGCGATAGAGATCCCGTCAAAGAACGCATGGACGAATAGCCCGGCCACAGCCGTGTAGACTACGCCCGTGCTCAGCGTGGCGTGCTCGTGCTCCTCGTCCTCGCAGTGCATCTCCTCTCCAAGGTGGAAGTGGGGAGCGATGGTGTGCTCAAAAAATTGCGTCAATAAGTAACCCGCGACAACAAGCAGCATTGGCTTGTACAGGACCTCGACGCTGCCGGCGCCATTCAGCCAAAGCTTTAGTGATTCGGGAAAGATCTCGAGCAGCGTCACCGACAACATGAATCCCGCGCCTAGTGCAAGCACGTATCGAAGTGCATTCCGATAGTTGCTGTGCAGTTTTGATGGGAAGAGAATTAGCCCGCCCAGCACATTAGCGCTGGATGCGAGCACTCCGAAGAGCAGGACCTGTAGAAAGAGGGACATGGATCGTGAAAGATTCTCCCACGAAAGCAGCAAAACGCGCCAAAAGCCGATAAGCGCTCGCGCTGTCGAACAGCAATTTCAGCCGAATGGATAAAAGATTGCTTAAAATGCGCCAACACGCATTTATTTCCTTGACAGGGAGCAAAAACAGCACGTAGAATGCTTTTTGTATTGATCGAAACGGAATGACGCGTTTCGCATCAGCAGGCAAATCCTAAAAAATACGTTTAATGTTTAAGCGCTACGGCAGTGGGGTGATGGGCTGGTTTTGTGCCCTGATGGTGGCTGGACCGACACGGCCGATCTTTGCAGCAGCTCTTTGAAAATGCCTGAGTCTTACGCCGCATTGATGCACTTGCCGGTCATGCCGTCGGAGGTGCTCGCGGTGCTCGGAGTTGAGCGAGGCGGTCTCTACGTCGACTGCACGCTTGGATTGGGCGGACATTCTGAGGCGATCCTTTCGGCTTCCGGTGCTACGCGGGTGATCGGGATCGATCAGGATGACGAGGCACTGGCGATTGCGGCGACGCGGCTTGAGAAGTTTGGCGAGCGGGTGAAGCTGGTCAAGGCGAATTTTTCGCAGATCACACAGGTTGTGGACGGGCCCATAAGCGGGATCTTGGCGGACCTCGGCGTTTCGTCGCTGCAGTTGGATAGCGAGACGCGAGGATTCAGTTTTCGGTTCGATGCTCCGCTTGACATGAGGATGGATGCGGAGGGCGATGAGCGAACGGCGGCTGAGCTGCTTGCGGAAACGGACGAGACGGAACTCGCGAACATTATTTACCGGTTTGGCGAGGAGCGGCATTCGCGGCGGATCGCCAGGCGGATCGTTGAAAAGAGGAAAGCAGGCGAGCCGGTGCAGACGACAAAGGAGCTCGCGGACCTGGTGAAAAGGTCAGTCCCTTTTAACCCAAAGGACAAGATCCACCCGGCGACGCGGACATTTCAGGCATTGCGGATCGCAGTCAACGGCGAGCTCGACATTCTTGAGAAGTTTATCTTTGACGCCGTCGACGTTTTGACAACTGAAGGACGGCTCGCGATCATCACGTTCCACTCGTTGGAGGACAGGATCGTGAAACATGCATTCCAACGCCTCGCGGGCAAATGCATCTGCCCGCCGCGGCAGCCGGTTTGCACTTGTGGCGCGGTTAAAAAGGTCGCGATCGTGACAAAAAAACCGATGCCGCCGACTGAGGCGGAGCAAAAACAGAATCCTCGCTCACGAAGCGCAAAGCTGAGAGCGTGCAAAAAACTTTAACTACCTTTTCTTTTTCCGGAGGGACCTATGAAGAAGCGAAAACAGAGCAGTGGCAGACGCCGTCGTGTTTGGCCTGCCATTCTGGCGTGTGTGACCTTGCTGGCTTGCGGATTCTTTTTGGCGGCAAGACAGCATTTTTCGTCACTGGATTTTGGAATGAAGAACAGTCATCTGCGCAAGCAGATCGACGATCTCGAGTCCGAAAAGCGCCGTTTGATGCTCGTTCGCGAGGTTTCGCTCTCTCCTGCCGAGTTGAAGAAAGCCGCTCTCAAGGCGAAGGTCGCTGTCGCTGATGCCGTGACGCCGGAACTCGCGTCCTTGACCGGAAAGGACAAGCCGGCTGCACCGACTGCAGCCAACGCAGCCGCTAAGACCACGACTTCCAACCCGCTGATCACCAAGACTGTCGCGACGGCGGCCACGATTGCCAGGCCGATCACGGCGTCTATTCAGAAGACAGTTCAAAAGGCTGCGACGGTGGATCGCAAGCTCGTAGCCCAGCGTTCGGCAGCGGAATAAGAGGCTTCTCTCCCATGCGAAAGGCAAAAAAGGCAAAACGCAAGGATCTGCGGCAAGTTGCATTTACGCGCTTCATGCTCGTCGTGGCCGCATTTGTGCTGTGGATCGGCGGCATCAGCGTCCGGCTTGTTCACCTGCAGGTCACGCAGCATGACGATCTGCGTGCAAAGGCGCAGGGCCTGCGGCGGGACGTGAAGCAGACGCGAGCACTTCGCGGCACCATCTATGATCGTAATGAGCGGGCACTTGCGATGAGCGTTCCGGTCAAGACGCTTTACGCCGACGCTACGGAGGTGAACGACGTAGATGCGACGGCCAAGGCCATCGCCAGTGTAATCAAGGTCGATGTGCCGACGCTCAAGATGCAGCTGAGCCAGGCGAAGGAAACGAATAAGCGGTTCGTGCCCATTGCGAAAAAGCTTGATGGCGACTTAGTGGACAAGATCGATCACGCCCTCGACGACCCAGCGGTAAAAAAGGCTGATCTTCCAAATTTCTCCGGCCTGCATTGGAGAGAAGAACAGCGTCGCAGCTACCCTAACGGGAGCCTAGCGGCGCAGGTGGTTGGCTTCTCGAATAATGAGGATGACGGCAAAGCCGGCGTCGAGATGTCGCAGGACGAGGCATTGCACGGAGCGGTCATCAAGCGCATAGAGGAACGGGATCGTCTCGGCCGTGTCTACGACGAAGAGACATTCGAGCGCGACGCACCCAGTGATGTCGTGCTGACGATCGACGCCAGAATACAGAACATCGTCGAGCAGGCACTCCTGGAGGGAGTAAAGAACGCACAGGCAAAATCGGGAATGGCGATCGCCATGGACCCGAAAACGGGTGAGATCCTTGCTATCGCGAACTATCCGACCTTTGATCCAAACAGCATCACTGAGGACGCCGCAGCAAATACCGGCGATCACGCGATCCAGTGGGTATACTCGCCGGGCTCCACATTCAAGATCGTGACGTACGGATCGGCGCTGGAGCGGCACATGTTCAAGCCGACGGACATGATCGATGCGGGCAATGGCTCGATCACGGTGGCTGGGCACGAGTTCAGCGATCACCATACGGGACGGATGACCTACGCCGAGGCCCTCGCGCATTCCAGCAACATTTGCGCGATCAAAACCGGGCTCAGCGTCGGCCGCGACGACTTTTGGTCAATGGTAAAGAAAATGGGATTCGGTACACGTACGGGCATCGAGCTGCCGGCCGAAACGGCGGGTATCGTTCGCTCTCCGGAGAAGTGGAATGGCGACTCTCTAGCATCGATGTCGATCGGGTACGAAATTGGCGTAACAGCGTTGCAAATGACGACCGCTTTTGCGACGATAGCAAACGACGGAATCAGGACCCAGCCGCACATCATCAAAGAGATCCGGCACTCTGACGAGCAGCCTAAGACGGTGACGCAAGTCGTGCAAAATCAAATAATTACGGCCGATTCGGCTCGTAATCTCCGGACGATGATGCGCGAGGTCGTGCTCGATGGGACCGGCAAGCGAGCGGCTCTTAACGGCTACTCGGTGGCGGGCAAAACTGGAACGGCGTGGAAGTTCAACGCGGTCTCAAAATCGGTCGATTCGAGCAAGTATGTTTCGTCATTCATTGGTATGGCTCCGGCGAACGACCCGCGTATCGTCGTCGCTGTCGTGATGGATGAGCCCGGCGTGGGAGCCCGCGATGGCGGAATGGTCTCGGCACCGGTTTTTAGCGATATCACACAAAAGATACTGACCGCATGGAACGTGCCAATGGACGAGCCGGTAAAGCCTGAGTCGCTCGTCGCAAAGAATATACCGGCGGCGGCGACCAAAGACGCGGCGCCTGCGGCAAAATCATCAACACCCGAGCAGCCAAAGGCTGACACCAACGGCAAGCCGCTTCCACAAAAGACGGCACCGCCAAACAACAAGGGGAAGGATATTAAGAAGACGCTCGAGAAGGCGCTCCCCGGGCGTGACCGCATCACCGCGATCCGCCTGGTCTCACATAGGACTAAAGTTGAAACTTAGCACCGCGATCAAGTACATGAACGCCGAGCCCTCGGCGCAAATGGATCCCGCTTCGCTTGAGAGCGAGGTGGGGTCTTTTGCGATTGACTCCAGAGAGGTCGGGGCAGGAGCGTTGTTTTTTGCCTTGTCGCAGCCTGAGTACCGGGAGAACGGTTTTAACGGCGAGTTTGAAGATTCGACGCGGTATGCGGCCTCGGCAGTAGAAAGTGGAGCGGTTGCGGCGGTACTTCGCCGTGACAGGTTTGAAGAACATCCGGAGGAACTCACGCCCGCCGAGAACAAGCTGATCTTCGCTGATGATGTCATCGCCGCATTCCAGCGGCTCGCGCATGGAGTTTATCTCGAGTGGGACAAGCCCGTAATTGCGATCACGGGGAGCGCCGGTAAAACGACCGCCAAAGAACTGACGGCGCACATTCTCGAGGCGGGTGGACGACAGGTCCTTAAAAACATTAAGAACTACAACAACGGCCTGGGACATCCGCTGACGGTGCTCAAGCTCGCGACCGATCCGTCGTACGACATCGCAGTTCTCGAGATGGGAATGTCGACACCGCTTAATGAGATCGCGAGGCTTTGCCGGATCACGCCGCCGGATGTGTCTGTTGTTCTCAACGTTCTGCCTGTACACGTAGAGCATCTCGGCTCGATCGAAAATGTCGCAAAAGCTAAGGCCGAGATCGTGGAGGGAATGAAAGCTGGCGGAATTGCCGTGCTGAATGCCGACGACCCTCGGGTTGCCGCGATGGAGCCGTTGTCAAAGGGGCGGACCCTCACTTATGCCATCGACAGTGATGCCGACGTTGTGGCGCGGGATATAAGCTTTCCGGACTTTGGAGAGACACGATTTACCTTGCGGCATGACGGCGAGGCGGCTCAGGTCACGTTCCCGCTCAACGGGCGCCACAGCATCATGAACGCACTCGCGGCGTCTGCAGTCGGGCTTATCTACGGAATGTCGGTGAGTGATGTTGCGGCGGCACTTTCGACAGTGGCCGCGCCGCCGCAGCGAGGCGAGGTGCTGCGTTTCGCCGAGGGGTTTACCGTCATCAATGACTCGTACAATTCTAATCCCGCCGCCCTGTTCTCGATGGTTGACACGCTTGTTGAGGGTGGAGCGGGGGCAAATCGAAAGATCGTCGTGGCGGGTGAGATGTTGGAGCTAGGCGACGACGAGCTCAACATTCATCGTGACACGGGCGAACAGATCGGGAGTAAGGACATCGATATTCTGATCGGGGTTCGCGGGTTGGCGAGTGAGATGGTTGAGGGTGCAAAAGCCGTAGGCTTCGCTGACGCCTGGTTTGTCGAGGATTCGGAGAAGGCTGGCGATCTGGTCTGCGATCTCATCGAGGCCGGAGACGTCATCCTCGTAAAAGGCTCGCGTGGAGTGAGGACGGAGAAGGTGATCGAAAAGCTTCTCGCCAAATACAAACTCGAAGAGGAGGTGAGGGCAGCCGCCTGAGCGATGCTGTACTACTTCCTTTACCAATTCATCTTTAGGAACTACGGCACTGAGCCCAACGCTCCGGCGCTGTATAAGCTCTTTAACGTCGTCCAGTACGTGACATTCCGGACGGCGATGGCGGCTGCGACGTCCCTGGTCATTTCGCTGCTGCTTGGCGGAAGGGTGATTCGGAAACTGCAGAACCTCAAGTTCGGGCAAGAGATCCGTGAGGAAGGGCCAGCATCACACCAGGAGAAACGCGGCACACCTACCATGGGCGGCGTGTTGATAATTGGATCGGTTATCATTTCGGCCATACTGTGGGCGAGATTCGACAGCCTTTATCTATGGCTCGCGCTGGGTACAACTATCTGTTTCGCCGCAGTTGGTTTTGCGGATGATTACATAAAGATCGTCAAGAAAAGGAGCTTAGGTCTGACGGGCAAGCAAAAGCTCATCGGGCAGTTGTTGACAGCTCTAATATTTTTTCTGATCCTTTGGCAATTTGGCGATTACCACTGGAATCTATCGATCCCATTTTTCAAGCAGACGGCGCAGACGAATGTGAGCGTCATCCCCCCGGTGCTGTACGCATTTTTCATTGCGTTCGTGCTGCTCGGATCGTCGAACGCCGTAAATCTCACCGACGGATTGGACGGGCTTGCGATCAGTGTGACGTTCATCGCGATGTCGGCCCTGACGGCCCTGACATATCTCGCGAGCGACGCACGCTGGGCCGAGCGTTTGGATATCACGCATAATCCACAGGGTGCGGAATTGACGATCTTTTGCGGTGCGATGGCGGGAGCGAGTCTGGGTTTTTTGTGGTTCAACTCGCCGCCGGCAAGTGTGTTTATGGGAGACGTCGGCAGCCTCGCGATCGGCGGCGCGCTCGGCACAGTGGCGATCCTGACGAAGCAGGAATTCCTGCTGCCGTTCATTGGCGGCGTCTTTATCTTGGAAGCCGTATCGGTGATGCTCCAGGTGTCAGTCTTTAAGCTCACAAAACGTGGCGGGCAGCCGGGCAAGAGAGTCTTCAAGATGACGCCGCTGCATCATCATTTTGAGATCTCAGGCTGGAAGGAGCCGAAGATCGTGTTCAGGTTTGTGATCGTGGCAGTGTTGTTTGCGTTGTTGAGTCTGACGACGTTGAAGCTGAGGTAAGGAAACTTGCCACCGAGCACAGAGAGAGAAGAATGGAACCGCAGATGAACACAGATGAACAAAGATGGGTTGTTCCTGATTCGGATTATCCGTGTGCATCTGTGTGCATCTGTGGTTGCAGTTTCTCTATTCAGGGGATCCGCGAGAATTAGTGGAAACCAACGGTCTCAAAACTCTGGTCCTGGGAGCGGGGAAGTCGGGCGTAGCGTCGGCACGGTTTTTGTCGGCGCGTGGGGCTGTGGTGGCATTGCACGACTGGAAGCAGCTTGAGGATTGGAGCGACGAGGCGAAAGCTCTCAAGAGCGAGTGCGGCGTTGGGCTGATGTCAGGCGATATTCCGTCATGGCTGCTCGATCAGCTCGATTTGGTGGTCATTTCGCCGGGGGTGCCGACGAATACCATTCCTGCTCGATATGTGGATCGCAAAGACGGTGAGGTGATCGGCGAGGCAGAGCTGGCGTACAGGTTTATGAAGGGCCGGATCGTCGGGATCACGGGTTCGAACGGCAAGACGACCACGACCGCTCTTATCGGTGAGCTGCTCAAAAATGCCGGTATTCCGACGCAGGTCGGCGGTAATATCGGGACGCCGCTGCTGAGTCTGACCGGGACCTCTCGTGAGGACGGATGGACGGTCGCGGAATTGTCGAGTTTTCAGCTGGAGACGATAAAAACTTTTCGCGCCAATGTCGCGATCTGCTTGAACGTGACGCCGAATCACCTCGACAGATACGAAGGGTTTCAGGATTACGCTGCAGCGAAGCACCGCATCTTCATGAACCAAACAGCCGAAGACGTCTCGATCCTCAATGCTGACAACGAGGTGACGGCGAGCTGGGCCGCTGGACTGAAGGCGAATGTGGTGATGTTTAGCGTGCAGCGCGAGCTTGAGGATGGGCTGTTTTTGAGTGACCGTGATCTGGTCTGTCGAGCGAATGGCAAGGAAAAGGTGTTGACCACGCGCAACGACATCTTTTTGCGAGGTCTTCACAACGTGGAGAACGTCCTCGCCGCCTTAGCCGCGGGACTCGCAGCCGGAGCCGATCCGGAGTCAATGCGGGAGACGGTGCGAACATTCAAGGGCGTGGCGCACCGCATCGAGTTTGTCAGTGAGGTCTCGGGAGTGAAGTTTTACAACGACTCGAAAGCGACCTCTGTAGATGCGACGTTAAAGGCGCTCGAGGCGCTGAGTGAGAGCGATGGGGAGATCGTTTTGATCCTCGGCGGACGCGGAAAGAATGCGCCGTACAAGCCGCTGATGCCGCAGATCGAGTCGCACGTGAGGACGCTGGTTCTGATTGGCGAGGACGCGGGCAATATCGAATCGGAGCTTTGCGGCTCGGCGACCATAGAGCGAGCGGAGACGATGGAGGACGCGGTGACGCGTGCTTTCGAGGCGGCCGAGGTCGGAGACAGCGTTCTTCTCGCTCCAGCGTGTGCGAGTTTTGATATGTTCAAGAGTTTTGAGGTGCGGGGTGAGGTTTTTAAGGCGGCTGTGCGGTCGCTCCAAAAGCTGAGAGTCGAAAGTCAAAGTTCGACATCGGCGTGAAGCTTTTGAATTTAGGCTTTTGAATTTGGATCTTGATGGCGGAGAAGCGGATAGATTGGTTCATGTTTGGCATCGCGGCGGTGCTGGCGGTGTTTGGCGCGATGATGGTCTACAGCGCATCGGCAATGTTCGCTCTCAAAGAGACGGACAGCTCGAGTCAGTACACGTATTTTTTTAAGCAGATCGGATTTACTGTCGCCGGGCTCGTGGCTATGTATGTCGTGAGCCGCGTCGACTATCACACTTATCAAAACAAGTGGTTTGTAGCGGCGCTCGTTGGGTTTACCGCACTAATGCTGGCCGCGGTCTTCTTTTTCCCCGCGATCAATGGGGCGAAAAGGTGGATCCGCGTGCCGGGATTCTCGATGCAGCCGTCGGAGATCGCGAAGATAGCGCTTCCCGTGTTCCTCGCGTGGTTTTTGACCAAGAAGGAAGATGCGGTCGGTGAATTCAAGCAGACTCTGGTGCCGTGTCTGTTGGTTTTTGGACTGCTGGCGGTGCTGATCTTTCGTGAGCCTGATCTGGGAACGGTAATCGTGTTGTCGTCGATATTCGCCGCGATCTATTTTGCGGCAGGAGCGAAGCTGACGTACATTCTCGGCGTTGTCGGTTCGCTGGTCTTGATAGGAGCGGCAGCGGTGATCTTCGCACCATGGAGGTTCGCGAGGTTGATGGCTTTCTTTGATCCGTGCAGCTCGGAGAATGGCTCGGCAACCGGTTACCAGGTCTGCCAGTCGCTGATGGGTCTCGGCTCCGGCGGCGTACTCGGCGAGGGATTTGCACAGGGCAAACAGAAGTTGTTTTACCTGCCGTATCCGTACTCGGATTTTATCTTCTCGGTTGTCGGTGAGGAGCTCGGCCTGGTTGGTACGTTGACGGTAGTCGCCGCATTCGGCCTGCTGCTTTGGCGCGGTGCGCGGGCGGCGGTGATGGCTCCTGACAGATTTGGGAATCTTCTCGGCATCGGAATTATTACGGGCATCATCGTGCAGGCACTATTCAACATCAGCGTCGTGACGTCGCTGCTGCCAGCCAAGGGAATTCCGCTGCCATTCATCTCTTACGGTGGCTCGTCGGTGATGATCACGTTGGTGGGCGTCGGGATCTTGCTGAACATTTCTAAATTTGCCACCGAACGGTCGACAGCTCGTGACCGGGGTACCAGTTCTTATGGCCGCCGACGGAGGACCGCGTAACCGATGAAGGTCTTGATAGCAGCCGGCGGGACCGGCGGACATATCTACCCGGGCATCGCCGTCGCAAAGGAGATAATGCGGCGTGATGAGACGAATGAGGTCCTCTTTGTCGGCACCGCGAAGGGTCTTGAGACGCGTATCGTACCGGAGAGTGGATTTCAGCTTTCGCTGATCCATAGTGCGGGGCTCAAGAACGTTGGAACCGTGGCAAGGTTGAAGGGGCTGACGCTCTTACCGAGGAGCTTCATAGAGGCAAGGAAGATCATTCGGCAGTTTCGGCCGCACGTGGTGGTGGGAGCGGGTGGATATGTTTCGGGACCGGTGCTGCTGATGGCTGCCGTCATGGGAGTGCCGACCCTGGTGATGGACTCGAATGCGCTGCCGGGATTTACCAATCGACAGCTTGCAAGGTTCGTGGATAAGGCGGCACTCACGTTTGACCAGGCGCTGCCGTTTTTTGGGAAGAAAGGTGTCGTGACGGGCAATCCGGTGAGGCCTGAGTTTTTTGAGATCATGCCGCACGAGCCGGGCGAAAAGATCGAGCTTCTCATATTCGGCGGCTCGCAGGGCGCGAGGGCGATAAACCAGGCCGTTATGGCGGCTCTTCCGCTGATGAAAGATGTGGAGGACAGGCTTTCCATCACTCACCAGACCGGAGAAGTAATGTTTGACGAGGTGCGTTTGACGTACGAGGCTGAGGGTTGGGAGCCGGATATTCGGCCATACATTTCGAACATGGCGGAGGCTTTCGACAAGGCGGACCTGATAATGTCGCGCGCGGGCGCTACCACTTGTGCAGAGCTGGTGACGGCAGGCAAGGCGGCGATCCTTATCCCGCTCCCGACTGCGGCGGATGATCATCAGCGAAAGAATGCAGAGGCTCTTACCGCCGCCGGTGCGGCGAGGATGATACTGCAGAGCGATCTTTTAGGTGAGACCATCGCGCGAGAGTTGAAGCATTACATCGAGAATGCCTCTGAGATCACTGCAATGTCGTTGGCCGCAAAACAATTGGCGAGGCCGGACGCAGCGGAGGCGGTGTACGAGTTGATCGATGAGTTGAGAAGAACGGCATAGCAACTGATAACTGATAACTAACAATGGACAACTAGCGGAATGTTTCGACACGTAAAGCGAATTCACTTCATCGGCATCGGCGGTATCGGCATGAGCGGTATCGCAGAGGTGCTGTGCAATCTCGGCTTTAGCGTGTCGGGGTCTGATGCGAAACGCGGTAAGAATACCGAGCGGCTCGAGACGTTGTTTGATGTAAGGATCTCTGAGGGGCATGCGGCGGAGAATGTCGGGGACGCGCAGGTCGTGGTGTATTCGTCGGCGGTCAAGGATGACAATCCCGAGATCGTCACGGCACGTGAGCGGGGAATTCCCGTCATTCCACGTGCGGAGATGTTGGCCGAGCTGATGACGCTAAAGCCATACGCAGTCGCGGTTGCGGGGACGCATGGCAAGACGTCAACGACGTCGATGATCGCCACGGTGCTCGGGCATGCGGGGATCGATCCAACAACGGTCGTCGGGGGCGTCGTGGACACCTTGGGCTCGAACGCGAAGCTTGGCGCGTCGGAGTGGTTTGTGACGGAGGCGGATGAAAGCGATCGTTCCTTCCTGATGCTGTACCCGACGATCGCTGTCGTGACGAATATCGACAAGGAACACATGGAGTCGTACAAGGGCATGGACGACGTCGTTCAGTGCTTTTTGGATTTCGTGAACAAGGTTCCGTTCTACGGTGCGGCGGTTTTGTGCCTCGATGATCCAAACATTCAGTTGATGATGCCCCGCATCAAGCGCCGGCGTGTGACGTATGGTCTTACCGCGCAGTCGGAGGTGTCGGCGGGACATATTAGTTACCACGGCTTTGGATCTAAATTTACGGTCGTGCGGCGAGGTGAGGAGCTCGGAGAAATGGAGCTGCCCGTGCCGGGTGAGCACAACGTGTATAACTCGCTCGCGGCGACAGCGGTTGCATTGGAGTTGGACATTGAGTTCGACAAGATCGTTGAGGCCTTCAACGGATTTAAGAATGCCAACCGCCGGTTCCAATTTAAGGGCGAGGTTAACGGGATCACGGTCATTGATGACTACGGACATCATCCAACGGAGATCCTGGCGACGCTCAGTGCAGCAAAGAATGCGGCTGTGGGCCGCCGAAAGGTCGTGGTGTTCCAACCGCACCGTTACTCCCGCACGAAGGAATTGATGGACGACTTTGTCGTTGCGTTCAACAATGCGGATGTGCTGTACATACTCGATATATATGCCGCCAGCGAGCAGCCGATCGAGGGCATCACGGCAGAGGTGCTAGCGGAGAATATTCGCAGATTCGGCCACCGGAGTGCGACCTATATCGGCGATGTCGATACAGCGGCTGAACAAGTTGTTCCCGAGCTGCGGCCGGGCGATCTAGTGATCACGCTCGGAGCGGGAAGCGTGACGAAGTTGAGTGATGAGCTGGTTGAGAAATTAAAGGGCCGGGAAGCGGCGGCGTAGGTTAGTAGGCGAAAATGGCAAAGAAAAAACGATCTTCCACTCGGCGCTCGGCGTCGTCGG
>JBJMGO010000161.1:0-13184 GCA_045807825.1 Pyrinomonadaceae bacterium
AGATCGTGAATCTCGTCAGCGGCTCTGCGACGACCCAGCATCAGATCGAGATCCAGCCGGCGTCACGACTGGGATCTATGCAGGAGGTTGGCGTGCTTTTGTACGAGCCGCCCGAGAAGCCCGAGTACGAGCAAAAGCTGCCTAATTCGACGAAGAAGAAGTAATGGAAGGCATTAAGCTAACGATCGCATTGATCATCGCCATTCTTCTGCAGTGGACGCTGCGGAATGTCTGGGAGCCGTTGGCGTTCATTGATTTTCCACTCATCATCGTCGTTTATGCCGCCCTTCAGCGAAATTCTATAAGGGCACTGCTCTTTGGGACTATCTCCGGTATCTCGATGGACGCTCTGAGCGGCGGCCTTCTCGGGTCCAATGGATTCTCCAAAACCATTGTCGCGTATATAGTTTCCGAGATCGCAAGACGCGTCTATCTGGACAACCTGATCTTGCGCATACCCGTCATAGCTGGAGCTTGTTTCGCGAATGACCTTATCTACTACGGAATGCACCGGCTGCTCGGCCAGACACCGACAGCAGACCCGGTCGCCACGATAGCGTACTCGGTGATCGCCACGACGATCGCGGGAACATTCATTTACCTGGCGATGCAGAGCTTCTCGGCAGACCGAGCACGAATGCGAAAGCGTAAAGACGTCTTTGCACCCAAGCGGCAGACCCGCCGTAGAAACCCTATTAGATTAGGAAAATAGCCCTCTCCAGTTAGCCCATGGCCTTTCGTGATCACGTTCAAAACCTCACCGCCCGCATCGGCACGATCCAGATACTTGTCTTGATCTTGCTCACCGGCCTCGGCGTCCGTTTGTATTACCTGCAGATGGTCCGTGGCGATTACTACGCCGAGCGAGCCGAGAATCAGCGTGTCCGCTTGATCCCGATCCCCGCGCCGCGTGGAGCGATCCTCGACCGCAACGGCAAGCTGCTGGTGGATTCCCGACCGACCTACAACATCGTTCTCTCGCACGAGCCACTCAAGCAGATCAACGTTGACGACCGCGTGGATGATTATTCGAAGGGGCTGCGACTAGACCGTGAGTTCGTCGTCGAGCGGCTGAACCTGATCAAGAAGCAGAACGACTTTGAATCGATGGTGCTCAAAGAGAATGTCGACATGGGCGACATCTCCTGGGCCGAATCGCATTCGCTGGAGTTTCCAGAGCTGCGTGTCGAGCTGCAGCCTCAACGTTATTATCCGCTGGGTCTGACGCTTGCGCACGCCATTGGCTATGTCGGCGAGATCTCTCCAAAACAGCTAGAGGATGATGAATATAAGTCTCGTGGTCTAAAGCCCGGCGACATCATCGGCAAAGGCGGACTTGAGCAGTATTACGACCAGTACCTACGCGGTCACGACGGATATCGAAAGGTACTCGTCGACAGCCGCGGCCGCGTACAGGCTGAGCTTGAGGTAGTCCCGCCGCAATCCGGCCAGGACCTTGTCACCACCGTCGATCTTGATCTCCAGAATGCCGCGGAAACACAGCTCGCAAATTCGGTGACAAAACGTGGCACCATCATCGCGGTTGATCCCAACAACGGCGAGGTCATGGCAATGGCGTCGGCACCTTCGTTCGATCCGAATGTCTTTGTCCGCGGCAGCACGACGCCTGAGGGTCGCAAGCAGATCGCCGCCTACTGGCAAGACGAGAAACGGCCTCTTTATAATCGTGCAATTCAAGGCCGTTATCCGCCTGGGTCGACATTCAAGATCCCTATGTCGGTCGGAGCCCTGCAGTTGGGCACGATCACTGTCGCTCACTCCAATGTCCTTTGCGGCGGTGGGATAACCATTGGTAATAAGTTCACCCGTTGCATGGGCAGCCATGGAACCCCGCCCCTTGACTATGCGATCACCAAGTCGTGCGACGGCTATTACTACCACCTCGGGCTGAAGATGGGGATCGACGGAATGATCAAGATGATCGATACGTTTGAATTCGACAAACGAACCGGCATTGATCTCCCGAACGAAAAGATCCCGCAAACCCCTAAAACCTGGATGCCGTGGATCGTCAAACACGAGGGTAGTTGGAAGGACATTCGCACCGTCTATGCCTCGGTCGGTCAGGACACGGTCGTCATGACGCCTATCTCGATGATCCGAGCGATCGCGGCTGTCGGGATGCGCGGCAAAGAATTTACGCCGCATTTCTTAAAAGAATTCAGGCCCATCGCGGCTGTCGGTCAGGAGGGCGATATTGCATATATTCCCCCGCGGCAGGGTTTTGGTTACCAGCATCCCGAGCCGCGTCTAATCGAGCTTGAGGCGGCCCAGTGGGACCTCATACTCAAGGGCATGTGGGGCGTCGTCAATAACGGCGGTACCGGTGCCTCGATCAAGATGGCCGGATGGGAGATCGCGGGCAAGACGGGGACGGCCCAGGTCGCGTCCCTCGGAATGGACAACGGCAAGAACAAGGACCACGCATGGTTCGACAGCTTCGCTCCGTGGAACAAGCCGGAGATCGCGGTGCTCGCGCTCATTGAAAACTCCGGGTTCGGTGCCGCGAACGCCGCTCCCGCCGTTAAGGGCATCTACATGGAATACCTCCGCAAGCACCCGCATGACGGCGTGAGCATTCCTGATGTGCAGCTCGCGAAGAACAGTCCATCAGCATCCGAGCCGGAGGTCGTTAAGAGGTAATGGCCGCTATTCTCGAACGCCGCCGTGAATTTCGCGATCTCGATTGGCAGACCGCCCTCTGTGCAATGGCCATCGCTTGCTTCGGTGTTTGGCAGATACATAACGCTGCGCCGACGGAGAATTTCTGGTCAAAGCAGATAATCGGCATCGGCATTTCACTTGTAGCTTTCGTGGCGGTTTGCATGACCGACTATCGGCGGATCATTGACGCCGCACCGGTTTTTTACGCGATCGGTCTGTTTTTGCTGTTTCTCGTGCTGACGCCTCTGGGCGCGCAGAGCCATGGTCAAAAGGCGTGGCTGCGTCTGCCGTTGATCGGTCAGTTTCAGCCCTCGGAATTCGTCAAAATCCCGACAGTCCTGATGCTGGCAAAGTATTTCGGATCGAAGAAGGGCAACAATCTCACAATAAGGGAGATGCTCATCGGTGCTGCGATCTGGGGCGGCCCCGTCCTGCTCATCATGCTCGAGCCGGACGCCGGGCAGACGATCACATACTTCCCGCTGCTCGCGGCGGTGTTTTTCCTGTCAGGGATCAGGATAAGGTACGTAGTCCTTGCGGTCGTTGTCGCCGCCGTCATGATCCCGGCAGCATGGACCATCGGTGTTCGGACGGGCAAGATCAAGTTCTATCAGCAAGAACGGATCAACGCCATCATCGATCCGGACAGCGTCGACCCAAAGGGCTTCGGCTACCACACCGTTCAGTCTACGATCACCGTCGGTAAGGGCGGCCTTGTCGGCATCGAGGGAGATCCGGAGACGTCACAGAGCGTGCTCAAATTTTTGCCAGAGCCTCACAGCGACTTTATCTTTGCCGTAACTGCTGAGAACAGTGGATTTATAGGCTGCGTTTCGCTGCTCCTCGCTTACGCTATCCTCCTTTCTCGAATGATAGCGGGAGCTCGTCAGGCAACCGATCGGGCCGGAATGCTCGTGATCATGGCCGTGGTCTGCGGCATGGTATTCCAAATATTTATGAACATCGGGATGGCCCTGGGCATTCTCCCAGTGATCGGTGTTCCGCTGCCGCTCATGAGTGCGGGAGTCTCGGCCATCTTAACCACCTTCGTTGCTATAGGTTTCGTTGTCAGCGTAAAATTGCGCCGTTTTGTTAATTAGGGAGGTCACCGAAAAGTGGCTGTAGAAGTAGAAAGATTAAGAACATTTCCTGCGGTTTCGGGTTCAACGTGGCAGAAGACGCTGCTCTTTTGGACGGCCGCCCTCGTGCTCGCGCTTGCCGCGGGCGGACTGACCGGCGTCGTCGCGTCCTATTACCTGAATAACTCGCGATACTCCGTCGAGGTCTCCGCACTAGCGACCTACCGCCCGCCGCAGGTGACAACGATCTATGCGGATGATGGCGAGACCGTGCTTGCGGAATTCGCTATCGAGAAGCGCATTCCCGTTAGGATCCAAGACGTGCCCGACAAAGTCACCGACGCGCTGCTCGCGATCGAGGACTATCGCTACCGCGATCACATCGGCATCGACCCTTATCGAATACTGGGAGCCGTCTATAAAGACATCACGACCGGCAAGACCGAGGGTGCGTCGACGATCACGCAGCAGCTTGCGAAGAACCTTTTCCTCTACAAAGACCAGACCTATACGCGCAAGGTGAATGAATGGGCGGTCGCCCTCCAGATAGAGCGGCTTTACACAAAGGACCAGATCCTTGAGATGTACATGAATTATGTATTTCTCGGGGCAGGTGCTTACGGCTTTGAAGCAGGCTCGCGAACCTACTTTGGTAAGTCGCTAAAGGACCTGAATTTGGAGGAGGCCGCACTTCTGGCCGCCATTCCAAAATCGCCGGAATATTCGCCTACACACAGCATGGAAAAGGCGAAGATCCGGCGCGATATCGTGCTTGATCAGATGGCGAAGTATTTCCCAGAGAAATACTCGCAAGCCCAGGTTGACGCCGCAAAAGCTAAGCCTATCCAACTGGCATCGACTGCGTATTACCAGTCACAGCCAAAATCCACGGCCTGGGATTACCCTGTCGAGGAGATCCGCCGCCAGCTCGAGGAGAAGTACACGACGCGTGTCGCGCAGGGCGGCCTCAAGGTCTATTCAACGATCAATGTCGAGGCACAAAAGATCGCTACCAAGTCGATCCGCGAGCGGTTGCGGGGATACGACAAAGGTCGGGCCTGGCGTTCGGATTATCAGAATATTCTGGTGGACGACGACGGCAATCCGATCACCGAGCAGAAGGACATCGACCGCATCCTCAACACCTATAAGCACCCCGACTGGTACGGCGACGACTATCAGGAAGGCGAGTACATCAAGGGCCTCGTGATGAAGGACGACACGGCGACGGACTCCGTTGGCGTCCGATTCGGACGGTTCAAGGCCGTGGTCCATCAGGGAAATATGGGGCGCAGTGGTAAACGGCCGACGGCCGAATTGAAGCCCGGATTCATCGCCGAGTTCCTCATCAAGCATGTTGACAAGGACAAGCAGACTCTAGATGTCGAGCTCTCGCAGGTGCCAGAGATACAGGCGGCGCTCGTCAGTATAAATTCACATAACGGCGAGATCGTCGCGGAGGTCGGCGGGTACGATTTCCACACCAATAAATTCAATAACGCGACACAGGGCCTGAGACAGACCGGCTCTTCGTATAAGCCTTATATCTACACAACCGGCGTGGAGCAGGGAATGACGCCCGACACGATCATCAGTGGTGCTCCTATCAAGAAAGGCGGATGGCAGCCGCACAACTACGACGGCAGCCTGTCGAATGGCGATGTTCCAATGAAGGTCGCGTTAATGAAGTCGCTCAATATCTGCGCGGTTCACATCATGGAGCAGGTCGGTATCCAGGCCGCCGCACAAATGGTCAGACGTTTTGGGATAACAAATCCGATGGCCCCAAGCCTCCCATCCGCATTGGGCGCGTCCGAGGCGTCGCTGCTGGAGATGACAGCCGCTTATTCCACGTTCCCTAACAAGGGTATTCGAATGCAGCCTCACCTGATCCGCAAGGTTTACAACCGTGACGGATCGCTGCTTGAGGAGTACGACGGCGCAAGTTCCAAGGTCACCTCAGAATATGTCGCCCTCACAATGGTGGACATGATGCGCGGCGTCACCGGGCCGGGCGGCACGGCGGCTGCAGCACAAGCGGCTGCTCATCCGATCGCCGGCAAAACTGGAACGGTTAATGACCACACTGACGTCTGGTTCCTTGGGTATACGGCCACCTACGTCACGGGCGTTTGGATGGGCAATCCGTTGCGAAAGGAGAATCTTGGCGGCAACATGACGGGTGGTCACGGGGCCGTGCCGTACTTCAATGACTTCATGAACGCATTTATGAAGGGCAAGCCCATCGAGAAGTTCCCCGAGCCGCCTCCGATGCCTGTCGACATCAAGCGGGAGGCCGAGATCCGCAAACGTGAGGAGCTCGAAAAGGGCCCTGAGGCGGACGTCACCGCCGGCCGCAAAATCGGTGCGATGACACCAACGAAGATCGATCCGAGAGCCCCGATGCCGGGCGAGGATAAGCCGTTACCAGGCGGTAACGACGTGCCGATAACAAAGCCCGAGACCGAAAAGCCGATCGTCATCAGACCACCCGAGCCCGCTCACACGCCACCGCGGAATGAGGCAAAGCCGTCAGCTCCGGAAGGCGAAAAGCGTAAAGGCAAAAAAGGCGATGGTCGTTAGATGATGGTCGCAATAAAGTACAAAGGCGAGAGTTGCCACTCTCGCCTTTCTTTTATCCGTTGACCCTCAAGAATTCACCGAGGTAATAAGGCAGCATCTTCCTCCACCATGGCCAGTCGTGATTAACGTCATGGCCCCATAATTCCAGCCCGTGAGGAATGCCCTTTGAATTGAGAAGACCCGAGAATTCACGGCTGCGATCAGGGGCCTCATATGATCCCTGCCCGGAGGCGATGATCACAAAATCGCTCTGCCTGAGTCGGGGCAGGTGGTAATGGTCGTCAAGATTCTTAAGGTACATCGTCGGGTTGTTGTAATAGACGTTGTCGTCAAAAAACCCCTTCTCGAGATAGTTGTAGATGTCGTAGCTCCCGCTCATTGCTATCGTGCCGCGGAACAGGTCTGAGTGCTTAAAGTACGTATTTGCCGCGAGGAGAGCTCCCAAAGAGGCTCCCGTCGTAAGGGGCCGAGTATCAGCACCGCATTCATTGCGGATGAGCGGAATCACCTCTTCCGTGACGTATTGGTCGTAACGCGAGAGCATCTCGACCTTCCATGCGGGATGCGAATCCTGGTTAAGTAGGCTGTACTTGTTGACGGAGTTGATGGAATACGCGCGTATCTGCCCCGCCTCGATAAAATCCTTGATCGCATCGACAAGATAAAACCTTTCGTACTCCAAATAGTCCGCGGCGGCCGTCGGGAACATCAGCAGTGGATATCCGGCATGCCCGTATGCCACGATCGGCATATCCATATTGAGGTTGTGGCTGTACCAGGAGGTGATGTCTCGTCTCATATAGTTTGCAGAACAGACCGCCCTGCCTCTTCACTGCCCACGATCGATCGCCCTAGCGATCGGTCGTACTCGAAGACCTCACGGAATCTCTCCTCGATCCGATCCTCAACATCCGCCATATCTATCTCACGGCCGAGGAGCCGCTCCATTGAGGTTACGGGTTCGCCTTCGCATGCGATGATCCAGTTGTAGTAGCTGAGGTCGGTGTTTACGTTCAGAGCGAAGCCGTGCGTGGTCACCCAGCGTTTGATATGAACGCCGATCGCTGCGACCTTGCCTTCGATGGTGTGAACGCCGGTGAGACCCTCGATGCGAAATGCATCGATCCCATAGTCGGCCATGACGCGAATGAGGACTTCCTCAATGTCGCGAACGTACTTATGCACGTCCTCGCGTTCGGGCGACAGCGAGATAATAGGATAGCCGACGATCTGTCCCAGACCGTGGTATGTGACGCGGCCGCCGCGATCGGTCTCAAACACCTCGACACCAAGATTCTTGAGCAGCTCGGCTGTCGCGAGGACGCCGTCTGTTTTAGCCCTGCGGCCGAGTGTGAAAACGTGCGGATGCTCGAGCAGCAGCAGGTAGTCACTTCCGCGTTTTGAGATGACCTCCGCCTCAAGCTCCTTTTGAAGCTCGAGTGCAGGCGAGTAGCCAACTCGGCCGAGCCGGCGTACCTCTAAACACCGCTGGTGCATAAGGTCTATGATAAGATTTTTGCACTGCTTTGAATAGGAGATCACCGTATGAAACGGCTGCAATACTTTGTACTGCCCCTCTGTTTAGTTTGCGTAGGCGTCTGCACGGCATCGGCCCAAAAGCGTACGACGCACAAGACCACCGGAACAAAAACGGCCGCAACGACGACCGTCCCGCCGCTCGAGGTTCGTGCCGCACGCGATAAGGTGGACACACAGCTCTCCAATGTGAATGTCTGGCTCGACAAATACGGCCCGGTCGCGTTGAATCTCGATGCCGTTGTAGCGGATGAAAAGGAAGGCAAGCTCACGCCCTCAACCGCGCAAAAGATTGACGCAAACCGCGCCAAGGTCGTCGAATCCATACGTAACCTCAAAGCGGGACTCACGAGCCTTGAATCCGAGTTTCGTACCAAAGCGGCTCTGGCTAAGTATCTTCCGATGATCCAAGGCATCACCGACCTCGCATCAAAGGCTGAAGATTCAGCGATAGCAGGACAGTTTGTAGCGGCCAAGGACCCGCTGCGGGATGTAAGTAAAAAATTAACAGACACTCTGACCGCGATGCCAAAGATGGGTGTCTAAGAGTGGACGTAGATCGGAAAGGCGGTGCTCTCGGGCACCGCCTTTTTTGCTTTAGTTCGGCTTCTTGAGTGCTGGTATCGTGGGTTTATCGGGATCGCATGGATCGACTTTGTCCTTTTCTTTTTGCGATATGCCGCCTTTAGGGTCCATTGCGGGCAAGCCGAGATGCTCGCGAATAAAATTCTCGCCCTCGCCCTCGATCATCTCGCCATTTATGACAAAGGTGTGCCGCGTCAGCGTGTCGCCCTTTTTTTCCATCATGGATGGCAAAAGGAAAACATAATATGGCGAGCCCCACTTCCGGTCGTCGCCTGTTGATGTCCGGTAGTCGTGATGAGTGGTCTTCTCGCGATCGTCGCGTGATTGCGAATCATAGACAGCAGGAAAAGTGATCTTGAATTGATCGAGATTCGTCTTCGTATTCGCTAAGAGATCGTACTCGCTCACGGCGACTATCTGCAGCCCCGCGTCCTTGTACTTTTCATATATCCGCTCGACCATCGGTGCGTCATGCTGCCAGTTGTGACACCACGGAGCATAGTAGATCACGACGGTAAGCTTCTTACCCTTGGTTAGGTCGCGAAGGTCCACCTTCGCGTCCGTGCGTGAGTCTTTGAGCGACCAGTTCTTGTAGCTAATGTCCCTGTCGACGATCGGCGACTGCTCGTTCTGAGCAGATGCGAAGGTCACGGCGACCAGCGAAAGGGCAAATGCGGCGAGGACTTTCATCGGATATCTCGACAAGAAGACTACCGACTCAGATGCCTGAATTCAAGCCCCAGGTTGGTGAACAAAGCCTTGGCTGTGTGCTAATCTGTGGTTTCCGATATGGCAGACGCAGTCACAGTTTCAGACATTTTCCGCCGTGCACTTGAGATGCGGCAGGCGAATCCGAATGCCGACTTTAAGGACGTAAAACGTCAGATCGTGAGCGAATTTGGTGGCGGTGCCTTTCCGAATACCGCGTTTTTGACCATACCCGAGTACGACAACATCACTCCGGAGGAAGACTGGACCGCCGGACTGCCGATCGTTTTTCGAGGTATTCAAAACGAGAGTTGGGAGGAGCTTGCCGTAGGCATCATCATCAGCCTTGAGCAGGTCGAGAACTATCCCAAGCAGTCGGGACGCGAAGACGACCCCACAAAAGACTGGCGTAATCGCACATCGCGCATAGCCGACGCCGAGGAAAAGGTGCTCGACAAGTGGATGCCGAAAGACCTCATGGACGTCGCCCGTCGCAATGTTGGCAAGTAGCTCGGGATATACCGAACGGCGAGTAACGTATGACAAACCATATTCGTTATACATTTTCGGTTATTCGCTATTCCGAAACATTCACCACTAGTCCGTCACTCGCCTGGATCACCTCGCACGGTGGCGACAAAGCCGCAACTTCCTTTTCAAAATTCACTTCGTCCCACTCCGGATAAAAATGCGTCAGCATCGCACGGAGTGGCTTCGCCAACTTAATCATCTCGACGGCTTCCCGGAGCATGAGGTGCTTTTTGCCGAGGTTGTCGCGGACGAATGAGCCCTCGAGGACCATCAGATCGACGCCCGAGGCAAAGGCCGCAACGCTCGCATCAAACGCCGTGTCTGCCGAGTACATGAGCGTACTTTCAGCATCACGTATGCGGATGGCGAGACTCTCCGTAGTATGCGGGGTTTTGAATGCCGTTGCTTCGACGCCGGGAAGTATCTCGAAACGCCCTTTCTCCCCGACCTCGATAATATTAAGTGTAAACGGCTGCTCGCGGAGCTTATAGTCGCGGACAGAGCTAATGCCGTCAAAGAGCTTCTCAAATCCCGCTCCACCGTAGATCGTGAGTGGCTTCTTACGGTCGCGCATCTCTGGCGCGTGTTTGGTTCCCGCGAAGAGCGGCCCAAGGCCGCCAACGTGGTCCATATGAAAATGCGAGATCCAGATTGCGTCAAGATCTGGCCAGTTGACGCCGCACGCTGCCATTCGGTGCGCGGCCGTCGCTGAGCAGTCGAGCAGGATGTTGCCGCCGCTCGTCTCGAGCCAGTACGCAGAGCTCGACCTGTGCGGCTGCGGAACCGTCGAGCCGGACCCCAAAACAACCAATCTCATATTCGGATCTGGTATCTCATATTTGTCCGCCCTTCGGTGGCATACTTAAACTCTAACTTGAAACTCGAAACAAGTAACTGGAAACTCACGCCATGACCGTTGATATTCTCGCTATCTTTGCGCATCCGGACGACGTCGAGCTCTCCGTCGGTGGCACTTTGTTAAAGATGAAGCAACTCGGCTACCGAACTGGTGCGCTCGATGTTACCCGCGGCGAGATGGGCACACGCGGAACGGTCGAGGGTCGCGCAAAAGAGGCGAAAGAAGCCGGCGGTATCCTTGATCTCGACCTTAGAGAGAATCTCGGACTGCCTGACGGCCACGTCTTCGTCACGGACGATGAGCGGACAAAGCTCGTGCGCGTGCTGCGCCGGCTGCGCCCCCGAGTTTTGCTCACGCATCAGCACGACGACTCGCATCCGGACCACGACCATATCTCAAACCTCGTCCGTGAATGCGCCCGTATCGCGTCTATGAGGAACTACGATGCGGAGTCGAGCGGCGACCGATTCGAGCCGCCGATGGTCGCCCATTGCGTGTTCTCGCGGCGCCTCGTGCCGTCCTTTATTGTCGATATTTCGGCCCAGCTTGAGGAAAAGCTGTCGGCGATACGTGCGCATCGATCGCAGTTTTTTGACCCCAACTCGACTGAGCCCGAAACTCTGCTCACGGGCAAAAACTTCCTAAAACAGCTTGAGGACAGGTCGCGTTACTTCGGCTCGTTGATCGGTGTCGCGGCGGGCGAGCCGTTTTATGTGCGCGAGGCGTTGAACATTCCCGATCCGATCGAGTTGTTAACCCGCCCGATGAACCTTTACTCGTGACCCCCGAGGAAATAGAACTCAATAAGAAGCATCGCCTCCTCGACCGGCTGAGTGACCGGCTTGCCGACGCCGAGGAAGAGATGGCGGATCTTCGCGGGAGGCTGGACCAATTCGAAGCTCGTTACACGACGGACGTCGCCCGCCTGTACGCGGAGTTTGACGAGATCGAGGCCGAGATCGCTGAGGAGGAGTACAAGCTCGTTCCGGATGACGAAGATATCAAGCGAAAGGCCGAGGAGCTCCGACGCCAGGCTGAGGAATCCGCAAAGCGAGCGGCCGCCGGTGACGAAAAGCGTGATTTCCGCTTCGACCCGACGCCCGAGGCAAAAAAGGCATATCACTCGTTAGCGCGGCTCATTCACCCCGACCTCGCCGTTGACTCAGCCGAAAAGGAGAAGCGCCATGGCATGATGGCCGAGCTCAATCAGGCCTATTCCGCAGGCGACCAGGCAAAGCTCGATCGCCTCACGGCCGAGTTTCACGTCAGCCCGGATGTGATCACTGGCGACACGCTCGGCGACCAGCTCGTCCGCGCCATCCGGCAGATCGCGCAAGTGCGGGCGAGGCTCAAGGAGTTGAAGAATGAGCAAGATGGATCCAGATCTTCCGAGCTTTACGAACTCATGCAAAGGGCTCAGGCGGAGCGGGAAGATGGCCGAGATCTGCTTGCTCAGATGGCAGCAAGGACGCGAGTCCACATTACAAAATCGCGGCGGCGGCTCCTGAATCTTCGCTCCGTGAACAAAGCGGCCGAGGACTACGTAAAAGAAGAGTATGGCTTGGATATTTCCGACTTCAGGGATCCAGGAAAAAATCGCTGACCAAAGGGTTGACACGGTCATCCCTTTCGTGTGAAAGTACCGTTTCGCGATGTTTCTCCCGCATCGACAGCGTTAAAACTAGATCAGTTTCGCGGAAACGCATACGCCCTGTATGCGTCCGCGGAAAAGAGGGAGGCGGTGTGGGAGACGTCTCCCTCGCTTTTTATAAACACTTCCCCGCGGCGTGTCCGCTAGCCCACGCCCATTGAAAATTATATCCGCCGAGCCATCCCGTTACGTCGACGACCTCACCTATAAAGTAGAGCCCGGGAATATTACTGCACTCCATTGTCTTTGACGAGAGCTCCTCCGTGGAGACACCGCCGAGAGTGACCTCTGCACGGTCCCAACCCTCTGTTGCGCGGAATCTCATTTGCCATTCCTTCAGCCTCGCTGCGAGCGATTGACGCTCTTGCTGTTTGAATCTGCTAAGAGGAAGCTCCGCGACACCTTCTGCAAAGGCTTCTGCAAATCTCCTCGGTAGGCGATCAGATATAAAGTTAACAGCGGAGCGGCCGCTGTCCTTCATCTCGGCTAGCAGTACATCTGTCGTAACGTCTGGTAATAGGTCGATCGTAACCGGCACATTGGGCTGCCAATAATTCGAGGCCTGCAGGATCGCCGGCCCCGAGAGTCCGCGATGCGTGAATAGGATGTTTTCACGAAACCGACGCGCGCCAGCCGTCACCTGCGCATCAATCGAGACACCGGCCAAACGTGGCACGGCTTCATTCGATATTAGAGCGACAAGAGAAGGCCGCGTCTCGAGCGTTTTTAGCCCGAACTGCCGTGCTATTCGATAACCCAGGTCCGAGGCACCGATCTTCGGAAAAGAGAGGCCGCCGCAGGCCACGACGAGCTTGCGAGCCTCCACGAGACCACTGCTTGTCTCGATAGAAAACAGGTCTCCACCGCCGACGCTATCGACCCGGCAGGATGTGCGGATCTCAACCTTTGCGGCACGGCATTCCTCGAGCAGCATCTGCACGATGGCGCGTGAGCTGTCGCGGCAAAA
>JBJMGO010000162.1:0-3928 GCA_045807825.1 Pyrinomonadaceae bacterium
CATTCTTCGAGATGGGCCCGACAAGCAAACCGAGGGCAAACGCATACTTGAAAAGGTGAATCAAAGCTCACTTGTCTGCCTGCTCGATGTGGGTGGACAGGGTCTCTCCTCTCACGATCTGGCTCGACAGATCGAGAAGTGGCAGAACGCCGCTACGCGTGGGATCACGTTTGTGATCGGGGGCGCCGACGGCGTATCGGCTGAGGTTGCCGACAGAGCTGACGTTAAGGTATCCTTATCGTTTCTCACTTTGACGCATGAGATGGCTCGTGTGGTATTGCTTGAGCAGCTTTATCGGGCTTTCACGATATTAAAGGGGTTCCCGTACCAGAAATGACTAAACTTCAACTAAAGGACATCAAAGAGAGGCTCATGAAGGAGCGTGAGCAGCTCGTCCAAAAACTGCAGGGTAATGACCTGTCGATCGACGACGCCGAGACGCCTGACCCGGTAGATCTCGCCGTTCGGAACTATTCGAAGAATGTGATGCTCGCGGTCTCGGAGAATGAGAGCCGGCAGCTAACGCTCATCGACGAGGCGTTGCTGCGTATCGAGGATGAGGAGTACGGCGTCTGCCAAAATTGCGAAAAGGACATCAGTCCGAAACGCCTGCAGGCGATCCCCTGGGCGCGTTATTGCATCGAGTGCCAGGAGCTGGTCGAGCGCGGTGAGCTCGACGAGGACAGCTAACCCCAAGCGAAGCGCGTGATCGATAAACTTACTGATCCGCTGCTCTCGCTTCTCTATCCACAACAATGCAGAGTTTGCGCCGGCCCGGTACATCACCGGGCCGACGGCGTTTCATGTGATGGATGCTGGGCGCACACTCGCATCTTCGACGGCTCCGAGATGCGCTGCGACAAGTGCGGATTGCTGATGGGCGACACGGCCGCGCCGGTCGCCGTGCGCTGCCACAAGTGCGACGAGCACCACTACGATCGCGCATACACGATCGGCGTGTATGAAAAAGGTCTCGCCACAAATATCCTCGAGCTCAAGAAAACGCCTCAACTTCCCTCTCGACTATGGCAGTTGATCCGCTCTGCTACTCTGCCGGACGCGGACCTCATAATTCCTGCTCCACTATCTAAATCAAGGCGCCTTGAACGAGGCTTTAATCAGGCCGAGCTGATAGCTGAGGCGATTAGCCGCTCGACCAGAATTCCCTTGGACACTCACTCTCTCGAACGGCGTCTGCCGACGCATGTTCATCGCGTTGGAATGGACGACAAAGCCCGCGAGTTGAGCGTTCGGAATGTTTTCTCGGTAAGCAGACCGAAGCTAATTAACGCAAGACGTGTTTTGTTTGTGGACGATGTTTTTACTTCGGGAGCGACGGCATCGGGCTGTGCGAAGGTCCTCAAGAAGTCAGGTGCGACTGAGGTGAACGTCTTTACGCTCGCACGTGCCGTTTGGCGCTCGTCATAAACGGTATTTCGCCTTTCCTTTCAGCTCCTCAACATCGAGATTCTGCAGGCGAAGCGTGATGTCCGCGGTCATCGAGGGGTCCGCACGCCCGCCATTTCTGAGGTGAAAATATCCCGCGGCAGCGAACATCGCGGCGTAGTCCGTAGAGAGGTGTATTGACGGGATATAGACCGGAATATTGAGCCTCTTTGCTGCGGCCTCGGCGGCTTGTTTGAGCGCGAGGTTGCATGCGACTCCGCCGGCGACGATAAGCGTCTTTGGTCGAAGGTCCGTGGCAAGTCGCTCGAGGGTATCCACCAGTGCAGAGACGACAGCCTTTTGAAAGCTTGCGGCGAGGTCCTTGATCACTTGAGTAGGAGCGTCGCCATTGCTGAGCGGAGCGATGTTGGTCTCTTTGACGTAGCGAGCTACGGCCGTTTTTAGACCGCTGAAGCTGAGGTCGGGCTTACCATCGGAGATCTTTGCACGAGGGAATCTAACTTTTGATGCGTCACCCTCGAGAGCGAGCTTCTCGATGACTGGGCCGCCGGGATAGCCGAGGCCCAGCATCTTCGCAACCTTGTCAAAAGCCTCGCCCGCGGCGTCGTCACGGGTACGTGAGACAATCTTGTATTTGCCCTCTTGCGGGACGTGAAAGATGTTTGTATGCCCGCCCGATACGATCAGCGCGAGTGCCGGATACTCTACCGCCGCATTTTCAAACGCAACCGAATAGACGTGTCCCTCGATGTGATTTATCCCAACGAGCGGAATGTCGAGACCCCACGCAAGCGCCTTTGCGTAGCAGACACCAACGAGCAGCGAGCCGATCAGACCGGGACCTTGGGTGACGGCGACGGCGTCGATATTCTGGAGGGTAATGTTGGCTTTCTCGAGGGCTTCCTTGACGACTGGCTCGATCTTCTCAAGATGCTCCCGTGAGGCTAACTCCGGGACGACACCGCCCCATGGCCGATGCAGATCTATTTGTGAGGAGATGATGGACGAGACTATCTCGCGGCCGTCCCTCACGACGGCAGCAGCGGTCTCGTCGCAGGAGCTTTCAATACCTAGGATCAACACCCTTGTAGGTTATCACTCGCCGGGAAAGAGCTTCACGATCTGGAGAACGCGTCGCGAGGTCTTTACACTATCGTCGAATCGCCGGAGAACGTCATCGCGAAGGTTTGCTGCGTGCTCATCCAAGTACCGTTGCAACAACTCAGGCGTGTTGACGTGATAGCCAAAGGTGTAGCGGTTCCTGTCCTTTGCAAAAAAGGCGGCAGCAAAACAGCCCGTTGCGAGCACGTCGGGGATGTGCTCGTCGGACATGTATCTCTCGAATTCAGCCCTGCGATCGTCGGCCACGACCGCCGTGACCTCGTATATCTGTGCCATTATTCCCTGCCAGTGAAAAGAGTGGTCTCGTCGACGAAGCAAAGGCCGTTACCCCATGGATCGCGGCAGTAGAACGAGCGTTCCCCCCATGGCCGCACGTTGATCTCGCCACCCTCCGAGCCGTGAAGGTCGCCCATCTCGAGGCAATCAAGATCCCTGGCCCGAGTGAAAACCGCCTCGAGATTTGGCACGGCGAAATATAGGTGATCGCCGATCGGCGTGCCGCAGTTCTCGATCACAGCAACGATGACCGGACCGCAGTAAAAGTAGACGCGTCCGCGGTGAATGACATTACCGTCCGCATCCAAAAGAGTTTCATAAAACTCCTTCGCCCGCTCAAAATCCTTCACGGGAATAAAAATTCGAAAAAGAGCTGGCGTTTTATCGCTCATAATCTTGTTTCAGGGATGAAATTGTTCTATTGTGTGCTTACGATACCACACCAGATGCAGCCCAAGAGAAAAATGGCGTTCCGGCTCAGCAAAACGAGCTATCTGAAGTACCTCAAATGCCCGCCGGAATACTGGCTTGAAGTGCATCAACCGCTCCTCTGTGTCGAGGAAACAAAGAGTCCACTAGAGATCGAGCACCTTCGCCAGCAAGGCTATGCCGTCGAGGCTCTTGTGAAGGAGATGCCGCGTTTTTATTCAAACGCGGAGCAGTTGGTCGAATTTCAGCGCTCATTTTTTACGCCTGAATATGAGGCCCGCTGCGATATCGTCGTTACGAACCGCAAAACCGGCACGGTCGAGATATTCGAGATAAAGGGCGCTGCCTCGGTCAAGCCGGAGTATCTGGACGACGTTGCATTCCAGGTGCACGTTGCCGAGCTGACGGGTGCCCGGGTGACGGCGGCGTACGTGATCACAATGAATGGCGAGTACGTGCGTCAAGGCGCGCTTGATCACGAGCAGCTTTTCAAGATCACAGAGGTCACTGAGGAGGTCGAGCTCCGACGCGCACTTACAGCCGAGAAGGCTGTTGAGGCGATCAAGTATCTGGACACAACGCCGATCGCGTCGCTTCTCGATTACTGTAAGGACAACAAGCTGAGCTGCCGGTTTATTCAGATGGCTTTTCCGGGGCTGCCGGACTACACGATCTTTGACATTTCGTACCTCAA
>JBJMGO010000163.1:0-7296 GCA_045807825.1 Pyrinomonadaceae bacterium
CAAAGAGCGTGGCGACTCAGAGCTGAAGGAGATCACGATGGAGGCTTTTGAGGAACATGCTCAGATGAAGAAGTTTCTCCAGGAGATCAACCGCGCCTCAACGACGAAAGAAAAACGCGAGGCCAAGCTCAAGGTGCTCATCGAGGACACACGTCACCACGTTAAAGAGGAAGAGGGTGAGATGTTCTCGATGGTGGAGGACCAGTTCAGCGACGAGGAGCTGGATGCGCTTGGCGATCGAATGGAGGCCGAGAAGCTCAAATTCCAAAAAGCCAAAGGTATCGCGCCACGCAAGGAAGAAGCTCCGACTACTGTGGGAGTCCTCCTCGAGAAGGCAAAGAACGTCGTCTCCTCGATCACCGGCAGCGACGGATCATCCGAAGCGAGCGATGACGGATCAGGTGAAAAGTCTCGGGGAAGGAAGTCGAGCGCCTCTCGTACGTCTACGGCAAGAGGTCGAACAAACGCCGCCGCCGGAAAGGCTTAGTTAGAAAAGCGTCGGGGTATCGCCCGACTGACGCATCAGCGCCTCAAGTCCAAAGTGCTGATAAGCGAGCCGTGTCGCCATTCGGCCACGCGGCGTGCGGTTTAAAAATCCGATCTGCAGAAGATAGGGCTCGATGATCTCCTCGATCGAGTCCTTTTCTTCGTGAATGGCCGCGGAGAGAGTGCCGAGACCGACGGGGCCGCCGTCGAACTTCTCAATGATCGTCCGCAGCAGCTTGGCGTCCATATCGTCGAGCCCGTAGTGATCGACCTCCATGCGGTCGAGCGCGCTCGCGGCGACCTCCTGGGTGATCCGGCCGTCGTGATCGACCTCCGCAAAATCACGCACCCGGCGTAGAAGCCGGTTGACGATGCGCGGCGTTCCGCGACCCCGGCGGGCGATCTCGTGAGAACCCGTCTCGTCGATGTCCACGCCCAGAATTCGCGCGGACCGCTTGCAGATCGTCTGCAGATCGTCGACGTTGTAAAAGTCCAGATGAAAGACGATCCCAAACCGTCCTCTCAGCGGCGCCGTGATAAGGCCGGGCCGCGTTGTAGCACCGATCAGCGTGAACTTTGGCAGGTCCAGCGTCACCGGCCTCGCACCGGGGCCTTGCCCGATCATGATCGGCAGTTGGTAATCCTCCATTGCTGGGTACAAGATCTCCTCGATCGCAGGGTTTAGGCGATGAATTTCATCGATAAAGAGGACGTCGCCTTCCTCTAGATTGCTCAGGATCGCCGCCAGATCGCCTGCCTTCTCGATGATCGGCCCGGCGGTGGATTTAAGGTTCGTCCCCATCTCATTGGCGACGATAACCGACAGCGTGGTCTTGCCGACTCCCGGCGGTCCGGTCAGCAGAATGTGGTCCAAAGCCTCACGGCGCTTCAGAGCCGCCTTCATAAAGACCCGCAGGTTCTCCTTCACCTTCGTCTGCCCGATGTACTCCGCCAATTGCGCCGGGCGCAGCGTCGCCTCGAACTTGCTCTCGTCCGGCGAAAGATCCTCGTTGCGGATGTTGATCGCGGCGGTTGTCATTCCTTAGCGTCCCTTTGCGTGCTTTGCGCCTTTGCGTGAGGCGAAGTTGTTACTCCACGAGCCGATCGACAACTCTACGGATCCCGTCTTTGACTAGTTCAACATTGAAGTTGATCAATAATCCGAGCCGCATATCCGCAAGTCTAAGATATGTCAGGAGAATCTTTGAATGCACCGGAGCCAAAGCTTCGACAGATTTGCATTCGATGATCACTTTGTTTTCAACGATAATATCGGCTCGAAATCCGACCTCAAGCCGAACGCCTTCGTATTCGGCGGGAATTCCTCGCTCGAGTTGTATCTTGAGACCCCGGTTGGTCAGCTCATAAGCAAGCGCCGCTTGATAGACATTCTCAAGCAGCCCGGGCCCTAGTGACTTGTGTACGCGAAAGGCGCTATCGACGATTTGTTTCGCTATCTCGTTCTCGTGCATAGAAGTTGTTTTCACGCAAAGACGCAAAGACCGCAAAGGTACGCAAAGTCAGAACAAGAGCCCCTTGTTATTCAACGCAAAAATGTCCATTGAGAATGCCACGGTGCAATGCAGGATCAGCCCGAGCCAAATGGTGCCGTTGCGATAGCTGATCCAACCAAGAAACACACCCGCGAGTATCGCCGCAAATGCCTCGGCCGGCGGTTTTTGCCAGTGGATCATCGTGTATGGAACGGTCATCGCGAGAATGCTGTACGCCCCGAGCGATGGCTTTAGGCTGTGCACGAGGAAGCCACGAAAAAAGAACTCGAGCCCAAAGAACTGCAGACCGTAGACGATCTCCCAGATCAGCAACGTCCGCGACCAGTATTCGCCATTCCAGACCTTGAGGAAGGGGTACTTTGACTCAAAACCGTGCGTCAGCGACATCAGGTAGGTGAGCGGCAGCATCACGCAGACACAGACGACCAGCAGCTTTGCGAATCCCGGCTCGATCCGAGGCACAAGCCCGATCTCCGTCAGACGCCTCTTTTGGACAAACTTCACAACGGTCGCCGGGATCGCGACGTAAAAGGTCAGGTTTACAAAGACCCACCAAATGAGCTCGTAGAGGTTGTTATCTGTGGGATACATCGCCTCCTGCCCGACCCGCGCCCAGGTCGTGCCAGAGAGCAGCCAATTCAACACGACCGGATCGCGCAAAAAGTTGATGGCGGTCAACCCCGCGGCCGCATATACGAGCGCGAATACAGCTCGACTATCGAGCTTAGCTAAGTCCTCTTTGATGTGATCAAGGATCTCGAGCATTGTTGCCAAGGCCCGCGCGTGAGCAAGGGCGGTAGCGAAACGTTGAATGTACCGCCCTTGCTAACGCGTGGGCCTCCGCATCATTTAGCCAGGATCTGCAGAGACCTTCGAAGCAGCTTTTGCACCGTGATCTCCGTGCCCTCTTTGGCGGCTTGGTTCAACGCTTTTTCGGCGGCGGCGCGTTGGTAGCCGAGGTTCGTGAGGGCTGACAGTGCGTCGTCGAAGACGCCGTCGCTCGGTAAAGACTCGGCTGCGGTCTTGCTCTCGCCGATGTCTGCCATCTTGTCGCGAAGCTCTACAACAAGCCGCTCAGCGGTCTTGCGCCCGACACCGGGAATGCCGGTCAGCCGTGCAAGGTCCTCTTTTCGAATTGCGAGCACCATCTCGTCCGCACTCATGCCCGAGAGCATCGTGATCGCGAGCTTTGGGCCAACGCCCTGCACGCCGATCAGCCGAAGGAACAGATCGCGTTCGCGGACGGATTTAAAGCCAAAAAGCTGGATCGCATCCTCCCTAACGTGCGTGTGAATTCGCAGGCTGGCATCCGTCCCCACTTCGCCAAGCTCGTAAAACGTCGACAAAGGTATCGTGACCTCATATCCGACGCCGCCGACGTCGACGATGGCGGAGTTGGTTTGTTTTTCGAGAAGCTTGCCGGTGAGGTGAGCGATCATTGTTTCACACTTGAAACGAATATAGGTTAAATCCGCCCTCCAAGCAACGCGGCTCCGCAGTTGCCGCAACAAAAATGACGAAGCGGTAAGGTTTAGATTTACGCCGGGCCAGGCGCAGGTATAGAATTGAATTTGCGGCTCGTGAAACCGATCATTCCCCGCCGTCGTAGTCAGCAGTAGGAGTTACAAGCAATGAATTACAAGGGTATTTTAAAGAGGCTGCTGCCATTTGCCGCGACATTCTTCGTCGCCGTCTTTATAACCAGCTTTTTCGTCGATCTGCACCGGCCGCGTTTTGGGGAGTTTCGCATGCGACGCTATCAGGAATGTCAGCGTCTTCGCTTTGAGAACGAGGCTCTAAAAAATGAGAATCTCCGGCTCAGAAACGAGGTCGAGAATCGCCGTTTTGATCTCAACGATCTCGAGAACGCTGTTCCGCCGCCGCCTATCGCTCCGCTAGCTCCGCCGGCACCGCGGTTCAGGTAGTAGGACTTTTCAACAAGGAGCCACAGGTTAACGACCGATAAGTCGGTATGTTAGTCTGTGGTTCTTCTTTCAGATGGTTAGACACGTCATCGGGTTAGGGATCTTCGCTCTTTGCTTCGGCGCGGGTTTGGTGCTGGCGCCTATGCCTACTGCCGAGACGCCGCGTCCGCTTGTTTATCAGTCTAGTTATCCTTTTCCGCAGCCGGGAGATCCCCGGGGGCAGTCAACTGGAGATTGCGGTAGCCCCAGATGCATGCTTTCTATGTCTGAAAACGGGCCTGCTGAGATTTCTCCCTCCGAATCCACTCCGTTCAAGGTCTTGGTGAAGCCAAAACCCCAGTACACCTCCGAAGCACGTGCTGCTAATACCGAAGGAACGGTCATACTCCGGGTTACCTTTCTCGCCAATGGGAAGGTCGGCAATATCAGCTCGGTCAAGGGTTTACCTAATGGGCTCACGGATGCCGCAATAGACGCGGCGAAACAGATCAGGTTTAAGTCAGGAACAGTGAATGGCGTTCTGACGACTGTAACAAAATCTGTCGAGTACATATTCTCGCTCGACTAATGGACGAATCCTCCGCACGCAAACTGATCATCGAGATCGGCAAGCTGATGTACGAACGCAGCTATGTCGTGTCGTCTGACGGGAATATCTCTGTCAAGCTCGATGAGAATCGCGTTCTCGCGACGCCGACGATGACATGCAAGGGTCGAATGACAGAGGATTCTCTCGCGGTCACGGACATGGACGGCAAACCGCTGTCTGACAAGCGTGCGTCAAGCGAGCTTGCAATGCATCTTTTGATCTACAAGATGCGCCCTGATATCAACGCTGTCTGTCATGCACATCCGCCGCACGGGACGGCCTTCGCCGTGGCGGGACTTGCGATCGACAAGCCGATACTGAGCGAGGTAATTCTCACGCTCGGCTGTGTGCCGCTTACGGACTACGGCACGCCCTCGACATCAGAGTTGACCGAGCACATGAAGCCCTACGTCACGCATCACAATGCCCTTCTCATGGCGAATCATGGTGCGGTTGCCTATGGCGAGGACCTGTGGCAGGCGTGGGACCGGCTCGAAACGCTCGAGCACACGGCGAAGATCGCTATTCTCGCGAAGGCCTTGGGCGGTGCCAACGACCTTCCGCAGGAGGCCATCGGCAAACTGATCGAGATCCGCGAAAAAGCTGGCTACCTAAATACGAATGCCCGCTGCCAGGCGTGCGGCTATCTTCACGAGGCAGGCATCGCCTGCGATCTCGACGTCGATTACCCCACTTCTAACGGCACGAACGGTAGAAAGATCTCATTCACCCGCGAGGAATTGATAGACCTTTTGAGCCAGGCGGCAAAATTAGGGTAAACTAGCGACACTTTACAGGTTTATCCAGGAGCAAAAAACTAAATGCAGGAAGCATTAGGAATGGTCGAGACCAAGGGTCTCGTAGCAACGATCGAGGCCGCGGACGCCATGGTCAAGGCCGCGAACGTTCAGCTTGTCGGCTACGAGAAGATCGGAGCGGGCTTTGTCACGGCCGTTGTCCGTGGTGACGTCGCCGCGGTAAAAGCCGCTACCGACGCCGGAGCCGCAGCCGCCCGCCGTGTCGGCGAGCTCGTCAGCGTCCATGTGATCCCTCGCCCACACTCGAGCGTGGATGAGACCCTGCCCGTTGTAAGGAAATAGCTGTCAGCGGTCGGCTTTCAGCGCTTGCTGACGGCTGACAGCTGAGTGCTGACCGCTCATGATCATCGCACGCATCCTGGGCACTGTCGTGTCCACTCAAAAAGACGAACGCCTCTCGGGCAAAAAGCTTCTCATCGTCAAGCCGATCAACCTCGACGGCTCTGACCAGAGCGGCTATATTGTCGCCGTTGACACTGTCGGTGCTGGCTTTCATGAGAAGGTCATCGTCGTCGGCGGCTCATCGGCTCGAATGGCCGAGGGCAACAAGGACTGTCCGGTCGATTCAGCCATCATCGGCGTGATCGACGAGATCCAGTTCACATCTCCTGACGTTTAATGCAGATCGCCCGCGTCATCGGAACTGTCGTCGCGACAGTCAAGAACGAGACCCTGCACGGGCGTAAATTCCTGATCGTCCAGACCCTCGATGCCGATCTCAAAGCAAAGGGTACGCCGATGGTCGCTCTCGATGCCGTCGGTGCGGGCGTTGATGAGCTCGTCTTTTGGTGCCGCGGGAAAGAGGCGTCATTCCCATTCAAACGGGACGAGACGCCGACCGACTGCACAATTGTCGGAATTATCGACTCGGACGCGCACGTTTTTAATCCGTAGATGCTTTTAGCTCGTGTTATCGGTAACGTCGTCGCAACGCAAAAAAATCAGCGTTACGAGGGCACGCGTGTGATGCTCTGCCGGCAGATAACACCGACTGGCGAGGACATGGATTACACGTGCATCGCACTAGACTCGGTAAACTCCGGCGAGGGAGACCTGGTTGTTATCGTCCAGGAGGGCTGGTCCGCCTCCACCGCCTCAACCGGTAAAGCGGGAGCCGCCATCGACTCCGCGATCGTCGGCGTCGTTGACTACATCGACCTGTTGCCTGAAGATAAATAGTTCGATGCCATCTCCCGATAACCAAAAATTAGCCGAGAAGATCGCAAGACTTCTCGAGGGCGAATCAGCCATTCCCGAGAACGCAGCTCTCTTCGCGGCTATCGAGAAGATCAACTATCGACTCGACAAGATCGAGGCCGCTCAGCAGTCCGCCATCCCAAGATCCTCGACGCTCGATGCACCTTTGACCGCACACCCGAGCCTCGATAAGTTGCAGGTCGCAGAGGCGATCGCCGATGCAGTATTCGCCGGCATGCAGGGGATGCACAAAGAAAAGGCCTGCCAGTTTGAGCCCGACAAGCCTTGCGATCACTGCTTGATGTGTAATTCGAGAGGTTTCTAGTTACTTATTCGCCGGTGCAGCCGGAGCGGCCGGTGCCGTGGGTTGGTTGCGGCGAAGGCTGTTTGGATCGCCGATATCGGGTGCCTTATTCGCTCCCGCGTCCGCCTGGAAGTAGGGCTCCTCTTTGAACCCCATCAAGCTCGCCGTCAGCACCGCCGGGAATTTATTCCTCGTGGTGTTGTAATCCTGCTCCGCGGCGTTGTAGTCGATACGAGCGGTACTGATGCGATTCTCCGTGCCAGCAAGCTCGTCCATCGCCTTGAGAAAGGCCTCGCTAGAACGCAATTGCGGATAGTTTTCCTGCAAGCTGAGCAATCGTCCCAGTGTCCCGCCAAAGCTGTTGTTTGCTTCCATTACCGCCTGCTTCTGTTCCGGTGACTTATCACCATCGGTTCCCGCAGGCGGAGCCTGAGTAGCGTTCAAAAGTCGTGACCGCGCGTCA
>JBJMGO010000164.1:0-20594 GCA_045807825.1 Pyrinomonadaceae bacterium
CTTCCAGTCCCACGTCCCGCCAGCTCGGGTTCCCCACGCCCGAATCATTGCCCCTAGCTTCAGCTAGGGGTCAGCGGCCCAAAAGAACACTGCCCGCTTTAGCGGGCATAGTTGCATCACTGCTTGGTACTCGGCCTCGCCGCCATCGAGGAACTCGTCGAGCAACTCCTCTCCGACCGCCTCGCAGAGCTTGAAAACAAGCTAAAGCGCTCGACACCTCAGCCCCGCAGATCAAAATCCGACGACGGCGAATCGCGTGGGTTCCATACCTTCGACTAATGGCGAATTGAATTGCTCGCCTGACCCTCGACCCCTAATCCGCCGGAGCCTCAATCGAATCATAATTACTTAGGACATAGGGTATCCGCGCCAGGACAGCTGGGTGAATTGGTTTCACTTTGCCGTTACCCTTCTGAATGTCAGCTAATTCTTGCTTGGAGAAGGCAGACTTGATGAGATCATCAAATCGGATCCCATCTCGGGCCATCCGCTCGACGCGCGCGTCGGCGGTTGCCTTCTCGTGATCGCACGGACGAACCGAATAGTAATAACGCTGACACTCCGCACATTCAATTTCTATGTATTTCATTTTGTGATTGCTCCCTAGGACCGTCGGCACTAACTCAAACAATATACCTATTGCAAATCAGACGTAATAGAACTAGACTACTGGGGTTTTTGCTCCGTCCATACCTTAACTAACAAAAAGAAACTTGATGGGAGTGCCCCCACGCGGCCGCCATGTCTCGTCCTTTCCATTGCGACAAAGTTCTCGAGGAACGAATAAACGACACGGGCCTTCGGGCGTACCACGTCGGTTTCGACAGAGGAGCATTCAGACTTACACCGCTTGTCGAAGTGATAACTGAAGTTATCCCTGAGTTTGTCTTCGGCCCGCACGAGGGCGACATGACATCCAACACGGAACTCGTGAGCAGGCTCCGTGAAGCGGCACATCTGGTGTTTTCGACTGACAAATATGAGCTCCGAGGTGAGTTCGGGGAATTAATCCTTCACCTACTGCTGCGTGGATTCCACGGAACCGTTCCACTTCTGTCCAAGATCTATTTCAAGGATGCGGTGAACGTTGCGGTTCATGGATTCGACGGTGTGCATGTTACTCGCGGTGACGAGAACAAACTCTGGTTGGGCGAATCGAAGCTTTATGCCACGGGCTCGCAAGGGGTTGAATCTCTTGTCAAGGATTTCAAGACGCACTTGAAGGAAGATTATCTGCGTCAGGAGTTTACTCTGATTTCTAAAAGGATTCCGGACACTCATCCTGATGCTGATGAATGGCGCGATTTAATTCATAAGTACACTCCCCTTGATAAAATTTTCAGTCGCCTGGTAATCCCGATGGTTTGCACCTATGGTAGCGGGATCTTCGGCGGTTGTACTGAGGAAACCGACGAATACTGCACAAACTTTGTCGAGGAGTGTAGGCAGCTTTTCGGAGCGTTTTCGACGGGAATCGGGAACACGTCGACAGAAGTGATCCTTCTTTTGCTTCCCGTCCCTGATAAGGATGAATTGAACCGGCTCTTATACGGTCGACTCGACGCGATGCGGCGAATATGAACTTTGAGAACGGTAGCGACGCAATAAGCTTCATTAACGCGGCTACGGAGCTAAGTTTAGATGAGAGCTTCGACCTCGCAGTACTTTGCACAAAACTCTCAGACACGCGGCCCGGCGAGAAAGTCGCGCGAGAAATCGTCATACGGGTGCTCGATAAATGGAGTGCCCTCCCGGAAGAGACAAGGCCGATCTGGAATGACCTTACCGAATCTGTTGGGCTCTATCCGTATATGGAGTCTCGGGGACTAGACGTGGGAAGTGCTCTCCGACACGAGGCTCACAAGTCCCCTTACCTGTCGGATATATACCTGCACCGGGAGCAACAGACTCTCTCGATGGGGCTGCAAAGCAAAGAGTCAATTGTAGTAAGCGCTCCAACGAGCTTCGGCAAAAGTCTGCTGATCGAAGAAGTCATAGCTAGCCGTCTATATAGCAACATAGTCATCATTCAACCCACGTTGGCGTTACTGGACGAAACGAGAAAGAAGCTCTTGAAGTATAGAGATCACTACGACATATTGGTGGCAACTAGCCAACTGCCACGCCCGAATTCCAGCAACGTTTTCTTATTCACCGCGGAGCGTGTGGTTGAATACGACTCGTTCCCACAAATCGATTTCTTCGTAATAGATGAATTCTACAAGCTCAGCATACAACGTGATGACGAGAGAGCAATCTCACTGAATCTGGCGCTCTACAAGCTTTTGAAGCACACGCAACGGTTCTACATGCTTGGACCGGTCGTAAAGGACATCTCTGTATCTTTCAAAACGGGCATCCAATCTCTCCGATGGGTTCCCACGGAATTCGCGACGGTCGCGGTTAACGAATCTAGAATTGAGTTTAGGTCGTCAGCGGGTGGACCAAGTCGGAAGCACATGAAGATGCAACGACTCTTCAAGCTCCTGACCGAATACGATGACACCGAACAGACTTTGATCTACTGTTCCTCCCCTGGGACCGCTACAGCGCTTTGCTTCGAGTTCGCGGAATTTCTCGCAGAACATGCTGAGTATGTTCAATTGCCCGACACCGCTCCGAACAGAGGTATGGTTGAGTGGACGACGATCAATATTCATCGCGACTGGACCCTTGTGGAATGCCTCAAGTTCGGTACAGCTGTCCACCACGGTGGCCTGCCGAGACACCTGGGAAGTTCGATCGTTGACGCATTTAATGCCGGATCAATCCGATGGCTATTTTGCACATCGACTCTCATCGAGGGCGTGAACACCACCGCCAAAAATGTGGTTCTTTTTCATAAGAAGAAAGGCGTGATTCCGATAGACTTTTTCGACTATAAGAATATTGCTGGTCGATCCGGAAGGATGAAGAAGCACTTTGTCGGGAACGTAATATCCTTCGAGGAACAACCGCCGCCCGACGATGTAGAGCTTGAAATCCCACTTTTTGATCAACAGGGAGCTCCAGTCGAGATACTTATCTCGCTCGAGCCGGACGAAGTGCGCCCTGAAGCTCAGAGCCGACTGAAGGAGTTCAATGCCCTACCGGCAGAATTGCAGGAAGTGATCAAGGCTAACAAGGGCATGTCTGTTGAAGGACAGGTCAAGATCGTAGAAGCAATAGAGGCCGAACTGGATAGATACCACGCACTCCTGAACTGGACGGGCTATCCCACTTTTGAACAACTAGCTGCGGTCCTGGAACTGTGTTGGGAGAACTTTCTTACCGTTAAGGATAGAAAGACCGTAGGACGCATCGGCAGATTATCAGCAAGATGGCTCGCCGTATTCGCGAAAGACTACGTCGACGCCCAAAGCATAGGCGGCGTAATAGCTCGTACGATTGCCAGTGAGTGGTGGAAAGAGCGAGTACCCGACCTCCAGGAACGGGTGAATACTGTCACTCTCGAAGTTCTGCACATTGGGAGGCATTGGTTTGACTACAAATTGCCTAAATGGCTCGCGACGGTTTCCGCGCTTCAGAAATACGTCTTTGCGAAGCATCAGCGCCACCCAGGTGACTACGTGTTTCTCGCGGCCAATCTTGAGAAGGGGTTTTTGACCGGTAATTTGGCGGTTCTTTCTGAGTATGCGATACCGCTATCCGCGACAAAGAAGCTTAGAACCCTCGTTGACGCCGAGCAGTCCGCGGACCAAATTCTCCGGAGATTGCAATCTCTGACCAACGAACAGTTGATCGCAGCGGGTCTTATCGATTATGAAATCCTAAAGATCAGGGCTGCGGGTTAACGCGGAGGGACGGGGGTCAGACGTGCGATTTTGCTCTACTTTAGCATCGTGAGCCAGATGAAGGTGTCAGATGAAGGTGTCAGATTTGCGATTCTGGTGATCAGTGGCAGGCGCGGGAATACAAAGGACTAATTTCTAAGTAATGAGGCTGAACTTAGTTGCGGCGATATTGGTCCTGGTGCTCGGGGTAGCGTGTTTTGGACAGGACCAGAAAGGTGGTGCACACGATAGCCCTAAGGGCGAAGCTACTATTTATTTTCTGTGGTTCAAGGAGTGGCCGCAGCGTCGTGTGCTAGAGATCTGGTTTGATGACGTTGAGCTGGCAAGACTCGAAAATAGTCGATACTTTGGTGCGAAGGTCGAGGCGGGAAAACACGTCTTCAAAACCCAAAACAAAGGCGACGATCCGATGCCTCTCGACCTCGAAGCCGGCAAAACGTACTATGTCGAAGCCAGATGGGTTTCGGGTGGACTGAAGGGTCACCACTTCCTTCACCTGCTCGAACCGCGTGTCGGGGAGCTCATTCTGAAAGACCCCAACAAAGCAAAGCTCAAGAAACTCGACTCAGACGACACCGTCGACCAAACCCGCGTTCTCCCATAGGCTCTAGCTCCATTCTTTGCTGATTCTGGCGTTTACCGTTCGGGAGCTGCGAGTGATCTCTCACCAGAGGGCGGTAAGGTCGGCGTTGTGCAGGTCGTCTTGAACCGAGATCGCATGTGGGGTGAATGTGAAGCGTTTTGCGGTCGCAGTCAGGACATAGGTTCGACCGGAGGTTACGTGATCGAATGTGTAGTAGCCGAATGCATTCGAGACGGACCTCCGCGTGCTGCCGCTGTCGATGAGCATGACGACCGAACCGCGGATGGGGTATCCCTGAGTGCTCAACACGCGCCCGGAAACGCTCACATCCGCGGCGGTCAGGATGTTGGGCTTGAAGCGAGTGACGCGATAGTTCCAGAGCTCCGTCACGAGGAGCGTCTCGTTGGGTCACGTCCCAAGAGATGTGCTCGGGAAAGAGGGTTTTTTGGGGCGTACAGTCAAAGTTCCAGTTGACGCTGTCCGTGCGCGTCTGCCCAAGGACGTTATCAGCGGGTGCACCGTTTGGCTTCAATGCGGCGTTATTAAAGATCATTATGCGCCTGTCGTTCGTATCCGCCACGTAAAGGCGTCCTTCGCGATCGACAGTGATCCCCTCGGGATTACCAAAGCGGTCGGGCGCGGGCACGGTAACACTCACGGTGGTGAAGTCAGGCTGTCCAAGTACGCCATTCGCAGGAGCACCATTCGGCAGAGTGGCCGCCGCATCAAAACGCAGCACCCTCGAGTTTTGGGTATCCGCTACCCAAAGGTGACCTGCAGCGTCTACGGTCAGAGCCCAAGGCATCATGAGTCCATCGATTCCGTGGCGGTTATCCGAGCTGACAAAGTCTGGTTGTCCCAAAACAGCGCTCGCCGCTGCGAAGTTTGAGAGGTGTGTAGCGTCGTCAAAACGCAGCACGCGATTCTCGTCGCAAACCCAAAGATGATCCGCGCTATCGACAAAAACGCACATCGGATAGTCGATACTCTGCTGTGTGAAGGGCCAATAGTAGTTATTGCTCCCGAAATCTGGCTGGCCCAGAACCAGATCGGCCGCCGCTCCTGAAGGTAGATTTGCCGCGTTCGAGAACCGAATGACGCGATTGGGGCCGTTCGGATTGCCATCGGCGACCCATAGGTTCCCGTGCGCGTCGACCGTTACGTCAAGCGGCTGCGTTATGCTCGTCGCCGACGGCCCCGAGGTGCCAAAGACGGCCTCGGCCGAGCTGCCGTTCGACATCGCCGCAGCCGAACTGAATCGCAGTACCCGCGCGTTTGCCATGTCCGCAACAAAGACCTTTCCCGTTGTCGGATCTGCGGCAACGCCATAGGGCTCGCTCATCTGGTTCAGTCCGGCCCCGGCTACGTGCGTGTAGAAATCCGGCTGCCCGAGCACGACGATCGAGCTTTGGTTATTTATCCAAACGGTGCCCATTGCCGCTACGTCGCCAAACAACACCGATATCACCGAGATCAGGAGTAGCAGCAGGGGTTTTCTTTCGCACGAATACATAGAGGTATTAGTTGAAGCAGCGGGAACGGGATGCAATTGGAACTGCCGTTGACAACGGCAACGCGATTATAGTCGACCCCGCACCGGACGACAATTTATTTTTGCCTCGCCGCATTCGCCGGAGTCTGATTATTTTGTTGTTGCACAGATAAACTAATGCTTGACAGATGCAACAGGGGATGCTATCGTCTATATTCGCGTTGACCTTCGCGGGCGGCGCTGAGACGAGCAAGTTTTCACAGAAGGAGCAAAGAGATGAGCACGCTATCCCGCACACGACCACCTTAAAAAGATCCGATCGACCGGTGCCTCCTTTTACCGTTCCCAAGAGGTGCGGCCCGGAGGACTGTAGCCACCGCTTTCCGCATCGGGTGGCCGCGCTGGAACTGCGCCTTTTCACCGGTCATGACACGAGGGAAGCGATGCAACTTTGAAAATGCGGTTGCGACACATCGCAGCGACACACGCAAAGCTCTTTGATAACCAAACAAGAAAAAAAGGCCCGCCGTGGCGGACCTTCTCTTGCGGTGTGAGATTCGATGTTTATGATCCCAGCAGGCTATTCGCCAGGAACTGCGACACCACGTCAACGCGGGCATTGTTGTTATAGGCCCCGTACGGGTCCTGGTTGCGCATCGCGTCTTCGTAACCGAGGCGGTAGCCGTCTTCAAAGACCTGCCGCTGATCCGCAAAGCTCGAAGCATAAGGCGAGTAGTACGCCGGCTCCGGTGCCTGGTACGGATCGTAGTAGACCGGTCCCGCAACGTTGCGGACGTAGCGTGCGTCGTTCAGACCCTGGTTGTAACCCTGACCGAGGAATCCCTGCAGCATCTGCACCCCGAAATTCAACAGGCTCGACTTGAGACTGCTGTCGCCGTAGAAAGGCGACGCGAACATCGGCACGCTGTTAGAGTACGGGTCATAGTAGCCCGAATCGTAGTACCCCGCCGGAGCATAACCGGCGTTCGAGTAGTAGTAGTTGGGCGACGAGTAGCCGTAGTAGTTCGGCGACGAATACCCCGAGTTACCGTAATAGTAAGGATCGTTGAACGTCGTGTAGTAGTCCTGCTGAGGTGTAAAGAATCCCGCTATCAGGGTCCTAATGATGCTCACACGCTGCGGCGGATAATATCCCGAATAGCCCGGAGCGTACGCGTAGTTATTTGGAGCGTAGTTGTTGTAGCCGCCGTTGCTGTAGGGGTTGTTGTAGTAACCGCCGTTGTAGCCGCTATTCCCACCATAATTATATGTCCGGAAAACTCCCGGTGCCCACGCCGTCAGCGGATCGTAGTTGTAGGATTGCTGCGAACCGCCGTAATACGGCTGCGAGTTGTTGTTGTAGTAGGGCTGAGAAGAGTTTCGGCGATCACGCCAGGCATCGCGCCGCTGCTGCCACTGTTGCTGCTGAGCCTGCTGCTGAGCGGCAGCATTCCAGTTGTTCCAGTCGTGATTCTGGCCCATCTGACCGGGAGCCATTCCTCTTAGGCCGTATGCGTTCCCGCGCGGGCCGTTGTCGTTCCAGCCGTTGTGCCGACCGTTGTCGTGGCGATCATTCCACTGCGGTTGCGGCTGCTGCCGATACTGCTGCCTCAATGCCTCCTGCTGCTGACGACGAGCGTTCCAGTCGTTTTGACGCTGCTGTTGCTGCATCGCCCGTTGCTGCTGCATCTGCTGCATTTGAGCAGCACGCTGCTGCTGCCATTGCTGCTGCTGGGCGGCACGCTGCTGCTGTTGAACTGCGCGCTGCTGGTCCCACGCCTGTCGCTGCGGCGGGCCGCCATTCCCATGGGGATTGCCATGCTGCTGAGGCTGCGCCTGTGGGACCTGCTGGGCCCGCCGATCGTCGCCGCCGCGGCCATGTGGGTTACCGCCGCCGCGGTCACCGTGTGGATTGCCGCCACCTCCGTCTCCATGCGGATTACCGCCGCCGCCGCCGCCGTGTGAATTACCGCCGCCATGGCCTTTTCCCTGACCAAACCCGCCGACCGCCAGCGCAAAAACGCTCACGATCGAGAAAACCGCCGTATATAAGTGCCTCCTGTCCATAATTACTGCCTCCGCCATAAAATTGGCTCACAAATCATTGTTGATACCTGTGTTTTGGCAAATGGTGTTCCAGTGAACATTGGCGGGAAGTTTGCTGTCCTGGGGCTGCGCTTCTGGCCCATATCGTGCCTCTTTTAACGATATCGGCGACGATCTGGCATAGAAAAGCCGGCCTTGGAAGCCGGCTTCTCAGGTCGAATGGAGTTCTTGAAGCTACGGCCTTACGGGCTGTGTCTCTCCAAACCTCGGCAGGGAAATGCCCTGGTTCAGGTACACGCCGAACTGCGTGCCGGACTTCACCTCGGCGTCGGGACCCTTGGTAAGCCGATCGCCCGCGAACCCGCCGGCTGCGCCCAAAAGACCGCCGATCAATGCACCCTTTCCGCCACCGATGGCTCCGCCGAGAATCGCTCCTCCAACAGTGCCGCCGCCGATGAATACAACTTTTCGGTTGTATTTCATGCCGCGGCCCGTGACGGTACCCTCGTTGTCGGAGGTCGTCTTCCCGCCCTCGAGGTCTGTCAGCGAGCCGTTGATGTAGCGGCTGCGGCCATTTGGCAGGCGTAGACGATTAAAGCTCGCGTCGATCTGACCGGGCTTGCCGCCCTTGTCGGCTGCTCGAACGGAATTCACACGCCCCGTTAGCGTTGCGCCGACCGGGACAACGACGATGCCATTCGTCGAATACACAGGCTCGGTCACCGTCACCGTGAACGTATCACCCACACGAGCCGTGCGTGAACTGATCGTCTGATTCATCCGGGCCCGCAGGATCGTGCCGGTGGCGACGCTGTAGAGCGGCTCGACCGGCTTTCGCGGTGTGACGCGTCTGTGGGTCGTGCGACGGTGAAGCGTCGGCTTTTGAGCCCATGTCTCAGTCGCACCGAATAGCGTGACCGCAGCGAGTGCGGCAAATATTAATTTTGTTGTAAAAACTTTTTTCATCCTTCCATCTCCTCCTGAACAAATGCTTCCGCTGTGAGGCGAGGGGAGGATCACCCGCACTGTGAAGCGCTAAGCGGATCGCAGAGTTGCTAGCAATTGCGGCGTGATGCCGACACCATCGACTATACACCCAAGCAAAAATTTGAAATCCCGCCCCATTCGGAATATATTGCTAGCGACAGTAACAGTTCACAGTCACTAAACCATTCCAGCCCCGGCTCAGGTCGGGGTTGGTCATTTAGAAGACAGTTTAAACAAGATTTTGCACATCAGAATGCCGAATATGCAGCTTGTCGCACCCACGGTCCTCTTATTTGCACTGAATCTTCTTGACGGGTTACTAACGATCGTATGGGTGCGAAGCGGCGTCGCCACCGAGTCTAACCAGCTCATGGCTCGCCTGCTCGAGATCGGCGACGGGCCTTTTCTCGCGGTAAAGATCGGCATCGGTCTGCTGGCATCGGTCGTCCTGCTCCGCTGGCGTTATCGCCCATTGGCTCGCTACGGCGTCGCCGTTGCCCTCGCCGTTTACATCGGCCTCATGGGCATCCACATCTTCACCGGGCTCTCAGCCTTTGGCTACGTCTCAAACGCCACGCTCCAGCACCTGACCGAGATCCCCTCACAATTCTTTGCAGTGATCGCCTAGGTCTTAAATAATTAAGTTGTCAAAGATCCGTGCTTCGCGACCGCGAACGATTTTTTAATTTTGAAGCACCCTTGTAAAAAGCCGATTTTCGAGTACAGAAGACCGGCCCGCCGCTCGCATTAGCGATCGACGCAGTTATGCTGCGGATCCACCCAAGGACTCCGCTTTGCAGAAATGAATGTGCCTGGGTTACGGCGGATGTGCGGGAATGTGCGTGTGCATCAATTTGCCTCGTCTTGTGTAAATTAGCGTTAGCCGAGCGTCAAAGACCCCCAGCCGATATAGACGATAGCATGCCGCTGTTGCATTGTCAATAGATATTGTTATCTATGCAACAAATATTTTCGTCTTTAGATAAGCATCTGAAACAAGAGGCTTTTTTCACTTCAATTTCGTCCCTATAGCACGGTCCTTATGTGCTCCTTTGACTCCGAGGCCCTCCTCCACGGTCGCTTGCAGAACGCCTTTTAGAAGACGAACCCAGCGAAGGCCAAACCGAGATCGTCAACTGGCTGCTCCGCTCCGTAGGCGGCAATAAATCACAACCCTACCCCTTCCTCGTATTACTTACCGTTGTTCGCTAACGGCTCCTGCCCGATGAAGGGCTCGTAGCGGCCAGTATCCAGGTTTCCGGCGAAACCGACAACCTGCCGCGAATCGTTGATCCCGGTGGTGATGTACGAATTTCGGGTTACGTAGGGATACCCGTAGAGAGTGACCAGGCCCTCTAAAAACCCATCCTGGTCCGTGAATAATCCGCTCGTATCGCCGAAATTGTTTATTCCCGTAAGGTTCGTAAAGCCTAGTGAGTCCGGGAAATCAAATCGCGAGAATCCGGTCTTTCCGTAGGTCCAGCCGGTTTGAGCACCACCTGGATAGACGGTCCACGCCGCCCCGGCAAGGGCACCCGAATTATTTATTCCGGAGACCTGTGCCTGCGTCCCGTATGGCGTCAGCAACGATTGATACTCGCCGTTGTGCAGGATAAATCCCGGCGTGATCGGCTGCGTCGCGTTGTATTCGCCGACGATGTCGCCGGCTGAATTTATGCCGTTGGGAACGGTGTCCGCCGAACCCGGAAAGTCGATTTGCGAAAAGCGGCCGTTCCGCAGGTCAAAGCCATGCGGATAGCCGTTGGCGTCGATGTAATAGCCGACGATCTCACCGCTGTCGTTGATCGCGCTCGCCGCGGTCGCGAGAGCTCCCGGGTAGTCGATCTGACCATAACCGCGATCTCGGACGAACCCGTGCAGGGAGAACGACGCATCGTAGTAGTAACCTACGACCGTCCCATGGCCATTCAAGCCCGTCGGCCACGTGAAAGTCGAGCCCGGCACGGTAAAGAACGTGTTTTCAGTCTCAACGCTGCTCACGCAGTCGGACGACGGCAGTGTATCAAGACCATAAGGTCGCACGATCTCAAAAAAACTATATTGCCCATTTACCGAGCGCGACCGCGTGCTCCGAGTGAAGAAATCAATGAAAGCCCCCTCCGGGAGATGGTACGCATAGCCGTTAAGCGTCACCGGTGTGTCCGTCAAAGTGAGGAGATTCTCGAACGGGTCGCCGGTTTCGAGCAGATCCTGTCCTTCGAAAGCGCTGTCGCACCGGGCCCTCACCGGTGGCGGGTCGTCGACGTAATAGAACGGATTATTCCACCCCGCCGAGTAATTGTCCTGGAAAGGGTCGTCCATCCACTCGATCACCTCATGGCCCAAAATTGAAACGTCCGTAAAAAACCCGTACTGCGCTTGGGCGAGATATCCCGTAGCAATGTAGGTCTGCATCGAATTGCCGGCGCCATAGGCTCCGTGCCAGCCCGCAGCCCCGTCTTCGGACGATACCGCGCCCCACGCGATGATCGGCAGCGTGCGGGTCGAGATGCCGAGCGACGCGATCAGATCTACCTGCAGGCGTATTAGAAACGCGTTATTCACTTGCGGCGAGACAACCCCTGTGTAGGGGTTTGTGTAGAACGTCACCATGTCGGCGGGCACGTTGACCGTCTGCGGGGCCGTAACGGTGGGCGTGCCGAGACGGACATGATAGTTCGGCGATCTGGTCGATACTGAGTCCCAAAAATTCGCCCGCTGAAACGCATCGCCAAACTGCGTCTTGCCAACCGGCGTCCCGCCCGGCGTGAAGTCGTAATCCTGAAAGATCGGTGAGTTCAACATTCCCTGGATCGCGGTCTGCCCGTCCACGAGATCCGTGCTTGTGTCATTTACGCTGCCGTCGGCAAAGACCCACCTGATCGGGACGATCGTGACCGGGATCGTGGTCGTCGCGGAACCTTTCTTCGGGTCCGTCCCGACCATGCGATAGGGATATCTCAATTTGTGATAGTCAAAACTGTCGGACCAGAAGGGGATCGTATCCCCGTAGGCACCCGAATTGACCTTGTGGCGCGGCAGGTCCCGCGTCCCGTCGTGCAGGCGCGGGCCGTTGCCGTTAGCACTTGCGCTTCGTCGCTGGTTCATTGCAGGCAGCGTCGTTCCCGGGACGGGTGGCAGCGATCTCATACCGTGCGAACGCATTCGAAAGAAAGGGTCCGGCACCTGAGCAATAATCCCGGTCGCAAGAGCGATGACTACAAAAGCACCAATTAACGATGCCCGCGGCGATGATGTGAACTTCCTCATAGTCGTACCCGTGGTCCGGTGGGAGGATCGTTCGGCCTTTAGTAAATTTTCGGATTGCCGCAAATCATATCACGAAAAGGAATGGGGTCAGGCACTGCGATTCTCCTAGCCAAAAAGTGTCTGGTCTGCGTCTAGTGGGTAAAGCCCTGAAACGCAATGGTCGGTCTAATAAATTCGTTCAATTATGGAATGGGGTCAGACATGCAATATCCATCCACCCGGCTGAGAATTGCATGTCTGACCCCCTCATCTTCTGTGGGTGCGAAGCGGCGTCGCCACCGAGAGCAACCAGCTCATGGCCCGCCTGCTCGAGATCGGCGACGGGCCTTTTCTCGCGGTAAAGATCGGCATCGGTCTCCTCGCCTCGGTCGTCCTGCTCCGCTGGCGTTATCGCCCCTTGGCCCGCTACGGCGTCGCCGTCGCTCTCGCCGTCTACATCGGACTTATGGGCATCCACATCTTCACCGGCCTCTCAGCCTTTGGCTACGTCTCAAACGCTACGCTCCAGCACCTCACGGAGATCCCCTCACAATTCTTTGCAGTCATTGCCTAGCGGCGTTGTAACTTTTAACTAAGTTGTCAAAGATCCGTGCTTCGCGACCGCGAACGATTTTTTAATTTTGAAGCACCCTTGTAAAAAGCCGATTTTCGAGTACAGAGAACCAGCCCGCCGTTCGCGTTAGCGATCGACGCAGTTATGCTGCGGATCCACCCAAGGACTCCGCTTTGCAGAAATTAATGTGCCTGGGTTACGGCGGATGTGCGGGAATGTGCGTGTGCATCAATTTGCCTCGTCTTGTGTAAATTAGCGTTAGCCGAGCGTCAAAGACCCCCAGCCGATATAGACGATAGCATGCTGCTGTTGCATTGTCAATAGATATTGTTATCTATGCAACAAATATTTTCGTCCTTAGATAAGCATCTGAAACAATGCCCTCTCTCCTAAATCGCCGTAGCCTTCAGCCGACGGTGAGCATCCCCCAAAAAAAAGCCGGAGCCCGCCCCGGCTTGAGCCGGGAGCGGCCGACAAAAGCAACGAGAGCGTCGTTCGCGCGTCTAACTGCGTAGAACAGCTATGCGTAAGATACTGCGAGGACTGTTGATCGGAACTTTGGGTTTTTGCACGGGCATTCGTGCAGTTGAGCTCGTCCGTCCGTACGTTGTTTCGACAGAGTCGATCTATCCGGTGTCCGTAGAAACTCTGGCGCTCGCACAAAATCCGGAGGTCTCCGATGGCCCGCGCTTCACGTCTATAGGCGGAGGCTGCGGGAATGGCTATGCGCAAGGGTACGCTACTAGTGACGGACAAATCGTGTCGGAAGGCGTGAGTGCCTTCGAATCGGCAGGGGAAGCAAGGAATGAATTCGACGAGTGGAAGGGCAAGGCGACGCGCCTCCTCGAGTACAGCCGAAAATACACGGATGATCATGGCTCGGTCGGCCAGCGAGTGATCTTCGAGTATCATAACGAAGCCGCGAAAAGGAATTCTGTGGCCATCCTCTTCTACAATGGCGGGAAGTCATACCGCTTCTTTACCGCTCCGACGGTGCACCTCGCGCTGGAGCTCGAACGCTACATGATCGACAACGACGAGCGCCCACCTGTGTAGATCAGGTCTGATCCGGAACCACTAACTGACACAAACGAATTGGTCAAAGCCTGTGGTAAGTTAGGCAGAGAAAAGCCATGGCAGTTAGACCGGATCAGCGAGAATCCAGTCCCCCTTGCGTCACTCCCGAGGTCGGCATTGACCTGCTGCAGAGGCTAGCGGCGGAGGGTGACCGGCTCCTGTCAAAGCGCCCGATAACCGAGCTCGACAAGAAGCTTTGGGAGGACAAAGCCTGGGACTATTTCCTCCGCGCGTTCGGCCCTGAGTCGAGAAGCCTCAACCCCGTGCTGGGTGCAGGCAGGCGAGAGTTCACCCGCGGCCACGATGAGGCCTATTATGAGAACCTTCGGTTTGAAGAGCTGAGAGATGAGGTCCGCAGAGTGGGATGGTTGATCGACCAACTGCAACTGGAGATCGATTCAAACGCGAGCTGCCTAACATGCGGCCAGCTGTACCGAGAGGGCAAAGACAAGTTCTGCCCGGGTTGCGGGACGCCTCTTGTTGACCCCGGTGAGTACCATGAAACAATTTGGGCGAATGACCCGGATGGTCTCTGATCGGCAAAGGCCGCCGCAAAGCGGCTCTTCTCACCCCCGGGGCTGTAAATACACGCTTCTCACGAACGTATACGAACATCAGGCCGAAACCCCGCCGCGCAGTTTTTCGTAACGCAACGTGGCGCTAATTCGTCATCATCAAAGTATTGATATTTTTAATGATTACCCAGGGGTAAAGTGATGAAAAAGCAATCGGTTTATCAGATATCGGGGAGGCAGTTGATGCTTCTCGCGTTCGTGTCCGCTTTGATCGCGGTGGGTGCGGCGGCTCTCGTTTATTCGTATGCCCGGCATTTGTTGCCGAATGGCGATTCGCAGGTGACGTTTGCGGAGAGTGCACCGGCGGGCATAGCCGATCCCACGACGGTCTCGGACGAGGAAAACAACATCGAAGTTTACAAGACGATCGCACCGGGCGTCGCCTTTATAAATACGACGTCGGTCCAGCAGGACTACTTTGGCGGGATGCAGGAGGGCAAGGGCACGGGCTCGGGCTCGGTGATCGACAATAACGGCGACATCCTGACGAATTATCACGTCATCGAGGGTGCCCAAAAGCTGACCGTCAGCTTTGGCGGCGACAAGACCTATCCGGCGACTGTCGTCGGCGGCGACCCGGACACGGATCTAGCCGTTATCAAGATCGCTTCGCCTCCGCCGGGACTGCCGGTGGTGCCGCTTGGCGACTCGGACAAGCTGGTGGTCGGTCAGAAGGTGCTCGCGATCGGTAATCCTTTTGGTCTCGATCGTACGCTGACGACCGGCGTGATCTCAGGGCTCCAGCGTCCGATCCGTGCACGCAACGGACGGCCGATCGACGCCGCGATTCAGACGGATGCCTCGATCAATCCCGGCAACTCGGGCGGTCCGCTGCTCGACAAGTACGGGCGTATGATCGGCATCAATTCGCAGATCCTTAGCCCGGGCGGCGAGCAGGGCGGCAGCGTAGGCGTTGGGTTTGCCATTCCGGTGAACATGGCCAAGCGCGTCATCCCGCAGTTGATACAGTTTGGCGAGGTCAAGCGGCCGAAGCTCGGGGCTTCGCTGCCGGCGGTCTCGGACCTCGCGCAGCAGGGCTACAGGCTGCCCGTGCAGAGCGGTCTGCTGATCTATCAGACGCAGCCCGGAGGCTCAGCCGAGCGTGCGGGCCTCAAGGGTCTCGGTGCTGACGGCAGCATCGGCGACATCATTCTCTCCGCTGACGGCCAAAAGCTCGACAGCCTCGACGATCTCTACCGCCTGCTCGATAAAAAGCAGATCGGCGACACGCTGAACCTCGAGGTGTACCGGAGCGGCCGAACGGTCACCGTTCCCGTAAAGCTGCTCGCGGCTCCGGCGGCGAGTCGGCGGGCGAATCAGTAGGCGGTAGGCGGTAGGCAGGATTTTGGATGGGCGGGTTCCTTGTGGAGCCCGCCTTTTTTGTGCTCAGTGGTCTCTGCGGCATCTCTGCGATCTCTGCGTCTTTTCTCAGCGTCCTCTGCGTTGATTAGGCGCGGCAAACTTTCAACGCAGAGAAACGCAGAGGTGAAGACGCGGAGAACGCAGAGGGAATACGCATAGAACCCAGAGGTGAATACGCAGAGATCGCCGAGATTCTGCACCGGCGTGCTAGTCTGGAATTGATGCTGGAAGCTGAGCTCAAGACCGCCATCGCCCTCTCATACGCCGCCGGTAAGCTCGTCTCAGACTATTACGCAACGGAATTTGTCGCCGAGGAAAAGTTCGGTGCGGACAATTTTTCGGAGCCCGTGACGGCCGCCGACCGGGCGGCTTCGAGGTTGATCGTCGAGGGGCTGACAACAGCGTTCCCGGAGGACGCGATTCTCTCAGAGGAGGAGGCCGACAACCTCGACACCCGCCTCGCCGCGAAGCGTGTCTGGATCATCGACCCCATCGACGGTACCGCGGGCTTTGTAAAAAAGGACGGCGATTTTGCTGTTCAGATCGGTCTTGCCGAGGCCGGTGAAGCCATCCTCGGCGTCGTCTACATGCCCGCGCATAAGAAACTCAACTTTGCGGTTAGAGGACAGGGAGCGTTCGAGTCGGTCGATAAGGGCGAGGCGACCAGGCTTCAGGTCTCAGAGAAGACGGCGCTGAATTCGCTCAGCCTCGCTATGTCCCGCAATCACCCGAGCAGACGTATGAGCCGCGTGATCGAGCATTTTGGGTTCACCGATATCTGCCGTCGCGGTTCCGTCGGCCTCAAGGTCGCCCTCATCGCCTGCCGCGAATGCGACATCTACATTCACCCAAGCCCACGCACAAAACTCTGGGACACCTGCGCCCCGCAAGTCATCCTCGAGGAGGCGGGCGGGAAATTCACCGACCTTTTTGGTCAGCGTCTCCGCTACGACCGCCGCGACCTCCAAAACTGGGACGGCATCGTCGCCTCCAACGGCGCATCCCACGACGCCGCGATCCAGCACCTCAAGCCTCTACTGGCTGAGTTCGGCCGAGTGCCCCACTTCATCGCCGACGCTGCCACCTAAGCCATCGTATAATGCAAAAAAAGACTGGCCAATTTGAAGGACCTGTGTTAAACATATAGCTCAAGTGTCGTCTCCGACAACTGTAGCTAAATAAAACAACAGGCGGTATTTAGGTGATCACAGAAACTGCACCTGTAGCCTCGACAGACGTGGCCGAGATCTTTGCGGGGGATTATCTCAACAAGCTCACCGGCGAGCAGATCGAATATGAATGCCGTCGTCGGCTCGACGACGGATATCGGCGGGTCGTCGTTAATTTCTCAAAAACAGAGATCGTAAACAGTATCGGCATCTCCATTCTTCTCGGCGTGATAGACATCGCGGCGAAGAATGGGGCCGAGGTCGTTTTCTCGGATCTGAACGAGCACACCATCGAGCTTTTTGACATGTTGGGGCTGACCAAGCACGTCACAATTCAATAACAATGTACGCTGATCAAAAGCTTATTCACGCATTCGGAGCTCTTGCCGAGCTTGGGCAGGAGGTTACAAATAAGAACTCGTTTCAGGAGACGATCCGCACATCGCTGCACCTGATCTCAGGAGCCGTTGGGATCATGCGTGGCGGGATCGCGAGGTACTCGAAATTTGCCCACGAGCTGAACCTGATCGCGGTGCGTGCACTCGGAGACGACTTTCCGCTGACCATGAATTTGACGGCCGAAGACGAACGGCAGTTCCTAACAGCAGGAATGACGCCGATCGAGGTACGCCAGGCGCAGGTGCTGCCCTTCTTTCAGGTTTACAACTCGAGCCTCGAGGGGAGACGGCTCAAGCTTTTTGTGCCGCTCGTGGTGCGGGACGAGATCGTCGGAGCGATATTCCTCGGTGAGAAAGCGACGGGCGAGGCGTATTCCACGTACGACAAGGACATCATCTGCGCGATGGGCCAGCACATCGGCGTCGCCATCGCGCAGCGGAATTTGATGGCCGAGATAGAGCGACGGGCGGACGAGAATCGTCAGCTTTTCGAAGAGATGCGCTCGACGTATCACGACACCGTGCGGGCGTTCGCGGCAGCGATCGATTGCAAGGATAAATATACCGAAGGGCATTCAGTACGAGTGGGTAAATTCTCGGAGATCATCGCCGCGGAACTCGGTTGGGGAGCCGAAGAGACCGAGGGAGCTGCGGTCGCCGGGTACCTTCACGACGTCGGCAAGCTTACAGTCGAGCGAAAGATCATCAACGCGCCGTATCGCATCAACGCTAAAGAATCTTCCGAACTCAATAAGCATCCGTCTGTCGGTTTTGAGATCCTGCAGCCTATTCATCATCCGTACACCGACGTGCCACTCGCCGCAAAATATCATCATGAACGTCTCGACGGCCGCGGCTATCCGGATGGACTGTACGACCGCGAGATCCCTTATATTGCCAAGATCGTGAATCTCGCGGACTCGTTCGATGCTATGACGACGGACCGCCCTTACAAGGCGAGACGCCCGGCGCATGCCGTGATCGAGGACCTTCATCGCAATACGGGGAAGCAGTTTTCGCCAGAGTTGACGACGGCGTTCCTGACTGGAATGCTGCGGGAGATGAAGGGCGAGGACCGGACAAAACGGTTTCGAAAGCTGCTTGGCCGCGATTATATGGAAGCTGAGGGACTCGGCGACAAGATCCGTTACACCCTCAACGAACTGGCCCCCACCTCGCCGATGACCTACGTCGCAGCCGTTGCGAGTCTCGGCGATCAAACTACGATCCTGGAACTGCCCGTTAACTAACGCACCACCGTCGATACACGAGATCGGCGGCGGCTATGTCCTCAACGGCCTGGCCCAATGACTTGAAGAGGGTGATCTCCTGCGGGCTTTCGCGACCGGCTACGATGTCGTTCACAACCTCACCGATCTCACCAAAAACAGTTCCTGCGGCGATGATGTCTCCCGACTCTTTGAACGCGGCATCGCGAGACTCGACGTAGATCTTTGTGCGGTTAAGGCATTCGTCATCCAGCTCGCGCCAGGTCGGACGGTTGGCTCCGACTGCATTTATGTGCGTGCCCGGCGAGAGCCATTCGCCCTTAAGGACCGGCGTTTCTGAGCCGGTGACGACGCAAATGATGTCCGAACCGCGAACGCATTCCTCAGCGGATGCGGCTGCTGTCACATCGTACTCAGCAGCAAAGTCGGCAGCATTGTGAGGACTCCAAACACGGACTTGGCGGATCTCACGAACCAGTCGCATCGCCTCGAGATGGCTACGTGCTTGAACACCGGAGCCGAGGATGGCGAGAACGTGCGAGTCGTCACGGGCGAGAAGGCTAGTCGCCGCGGCTGAAGTTGCGGCTGTACGCATCTCGGTGATCAGCCGCCCATCCATAACGCACAGCGGCTCGCCTGTCTCAGGTTTGAAGAGCAGTATCACGCCATTGTGCGTGTGCACTCCGACATTGTGCGGATAGAACGTGACGATCTTAGCGCCAAGAGCCTTGTTGTAGGCGGGCATCAGGCCGAGAAATCCGCGGTGATCGCCGACCGGAACGACGGTTCTCACCGGCTGTACAGCACGGCCCCCGGACAGGTCGGCCAGAGCGTCAGCCATCGCGGGAATTAGGTCGCTCATGGAGAGCAATTCCCGTACGCGCTCCTCGTTAAAGAATGGAATCTCGCTCAATTTCTCGCCTCCAGCAGCTGTACGAATTTTTTTGCGGCGAGCGACAGATCGCGGTCGCTGCGGTAAATCACGCCGACGGGGCGTGTCCAATATTTCTCAGCGAGTTGAATGACGGCGAGTGTCCCGGCTTTTCGCGCCTCGACGACTGCGGGCTCGGGCACTATGGCGAGGCCGAAGCCGACCTCAACCGCTCGCTTTATGGTCTCGATATTGTCGAATTCCGCGACCTTTTTTACCTCGACCTTGTTCTCCTTAAAGATGCGGTCCATCGCCTTTCGGGTCGGAACGTCGCGTTCAAAATGAACAAAGTCCTGGCCGGCAAGATCTGTGACCTTCACTTTTTTTCGCGTCGCAAATTTGTGATCCGGCGGTGCAATGAGCACAAAGCGGTCGTCCGGCATCGGGGTTATGGTGAGGCCGCGTTTTGGCTCCGGCAGGGCGAGAACGCCAAGCTCGACGCCACCGCTCATCACCTCGCGGACGACCCGTGTCGAGCGAAGGTATTCCAGATCGATCTTTGCAGAAGGGAATTTTGTCATAAATTCGCGCACCTTGATCGGCAGCTCGTGAAGGCCGACGCTATAGACCGTCGCGACGCGCACGGTTCCGCCGATCTTGCCGACCACTCCGCGAAGGTTCTCCTGCAGCTGCTCATACGCATCCAGGACATTGCGGGATTCACGATAAAAAACCTCACCAGCAGGAGTAAGCTTTACATCGCGACGACCGCGTATGCGCTCGAGCAAACGGCGTTTGAACTTGTCCTCGAGGACGCGGATCTGCTGCGAGACGGCGGACTGCGTAATAAAGTTGCGCTCGGCGGCGAGCGAAAAGCTCTCGAGATCAACGAGGTCGCAAAAAACTTTGAGAGTTTCGATATGCATTAGTACTGATTAGTAATTCTGCTAAGGCTCACTAAAAGTATTCATTTTACCTTATAACTCTCTAATAGCTATCATCTACTTGATGCAGCGGCGGCTTTGCCGAAGTCTTGCGCCGACAGGTAGAATCGGGAGCATACGGCGACATCACTCTCTGCAAGCGTAAATGGCGATAAGATTCTCCAACACGTTCCTGCTTCGCAAGCTGCATCAGCTGACGGGCATCGTGCCGCTCGGCGTTTTTTATTTTGTACATCTGTACACA
>JBJMGO010000165.1:0-9663 GCA_045807825.1 Pyrinomonadaceae bacterium
CGATACGCGACCGTCAACGGCCTCATCAAGATGTTTGACGACCAGGACCTGCTAGATCGCGTCTCGCGAAACGAACTGCGCGTCCTGCAAAACGCCGAGATCCCCTTCGAAGTTTAAATTCTGAGCCACGGCGGCTGAATATTCGCTTCGACTGATCGAAGCGGTGATATCTTATTCTTTGACCGTGGAAACCCCGAGCTTTACAACGATCAGCACACTGCGAAACGTGCTCGACATCGCGTTGGTCTTTGCCATCGTGTACGTCGTGCTAAAGCTGCTTCGCGGCACGAGGGCTGTGCCGACAGTGGTCGGAATGGTGCTGATCGGACTGCTGTACTGGGGCGCGGCTGTTTACGAGTTGTCGACGCTGGAGTTTGTGCTTCGGTATGCTGTCGGATTTATCGGGATCGCGATCATCGTTCTTTTTCAGAGTGAGATAAGGCAGGCGTTGATCTACTTTGCGAGTAGGCTTCGCTTTCCCATCCTAAAGCGTCAGCGCGGGCAATTTGGCGGCAGCGTGTATGACGAGATCGTCCTGGCGGTCACGACACTTGCGTCAGAGAAGACCGGTGCATTGATCGTCGTTGAGCGAAGCATCGGGCTTCGCAATTTTATCGACTCCGGCGTGCAGCTCGATGCAAATATCAGCTACGACCTGATGGTCACGATATTCAATCCGGCAACGCCACTGCACGACGGGGCGGTTATCATTCGCAATGAGCGGTTGGCTGCGGCAAGCGTGTTCCTACCGCTAACAAAAAATCCTGAAGTGTCGCGTGAGCTCGGCACGCGTCATAGGGCGGCCATCGGCATCACAGAGGGCACTGACGCGATCTCGCTCGTGGTTTCGGAGGAGACGGGGCTTGTCACCTATGTCGAGAGCGGTCGCGTCATTCGCAATATCGACACGCCGACATTGCGAAAGTTGCTTCTCGATGCCATGAATCTTCCACTCGTCGATTCCAGAAACACCCTCGCCGCTGAGACGACCGAGGGTGCCGAGATAATCTGAGATCAATCAATTCAATGTAGAATAGTGGCTCGGAGATCTCTGTGTCCTCTGTGGCTCAAAATTCACCATTTTTGTGGGTGCGGCACCTGCTGCGAAAGGTCTTTTTGGAAGACTGGGGCCTTAAGCTCATCGCGCTGCTGATCGCTGTCGCGCTGTGGGTGGGCGTGACAGGTCTTAGCACGCCGACAGTGAAGCGCTTTACCGTGCCGCTGGCGGCATCGGCGGCAAATAATGTCGAGGTCACAAACCAGCTCGTGTCCGACGTAGACATCGTGCTCACGGGCGATAAACGGGACATCGATCGGCTGAACCGAAGTGACCTAACGGCCGTTCTCGACCTCACCGACGTGCCGCCCGGCGACCGCGTCGTATCTCTCTCGCCCGCGAACGTTTACGTCAGCCTCCCGCAGGGAATAAAGCTAACAGAGGTGCAGCCCGGCCGGATCGCTGTCGATCTTGAGGCTGTCGAGGAGAAGGACGTTAACGTCAAGCCTGAGACCGCAGGCAAACCGGCCGAGGGTTTTGAGGTTTACTCCGTCACGGCTCGGCCGCTGCAGATACGCATTCGCGCTCCCTCCAGTATCGTTAGGGCAATGGATTCGATCTCGACTGATCCCGTTGATGTCACTAATAAAACGGAAGGATTTACAGCGAATCAAGTTGCCGTAAGATCAGCGTCTCCGAAGGTCGCGGTTTACAGTACTGTCGTCGATGTTTTTGTACGCATCGGTGAGAAGCGGATCGAGCGAAGCTTTACACTGCCTGTACCCGGCTCTGCCGGCAAGACCGTGTCCTTCACTATTTTTGGCCCGAAGACGGCCCTTTCAAAAGCCAAGGCTGAGGATTTCAAGGTGGACGCGGGGAACGGCAATTCCGGACAGGACGCGCCGCAGGTCATCCTGCCGGATCAACTCGTGGATCTCTCGGAGATTCGCAAGGTCAAGATCAACTAGATCTAAACGCCGTTTGCACGCGTCTATTGAGTTAGGAAGCTACGAATATCCTCCCGCATCTCATCTGTTATCTCGTGCTTTGCCGTGTAATGTTTTGAGCGGTAGTTGGGCAGGCGCGACCTTAGCTTATCGTTGAAGGTCGCAAACTGGTCCTGCGTGTAGAATTCGTCGTCGTCACCATAGAGGTAAAGCGTCTCAGCCGTAAAGGGCTTGTATGCGGCGTTGGTTTCGAGATCGCCTGGAATGCCGCCGCAGACGCCAATGATGCCGCGAAGCAGGTCTGGATAGGTGAACGCAAAACGAAAATTTAACGCGCAAGCCTGGGAAAATCCGTACAAGTAGATCCGGTCGCGGTCGATGCGGCCCTCGCCATCGAGCTTATCGATAACATCCAAAACAAACTTCTGGTGCAGCCGTACGTCGTCCTCAGGCTTGTGGTCCGATAGCCAACCGAATCCCACACGATACCCGTCGGTTGTCTGCCGATAATGCGGATGCGGTGCCTGGATGCTCGCGACCAACCAGTCCTCAGGAACGACTGAGCGAGCCTCACGCATCATGTAACGCTTGTGCGCCCCGTAGCCATGAACTGCGATGAGCAGCGGCGCATTCCTGGCGCCTGCAGGCACGTGAAGGTCATAGTAGAGCTTGATCTCCGCCGTGACATTAAGGTCTGTTTCGAGGGTGTTATCTTGAGAATTCATCTGATTCGATGCTCGATCGATGGGCTAGCAGCTTCGCCGGGTCGTTGGTCATCAGGGCGGTGATGCCGAGCTTCTTGGCGCGATCGATCCACTTCTGGTTATCGCAAGTCCAGATGTTGATCGGCATTCCGATCTCGCGGGCGAGGCTCGCGAGCTTTGGCGTGACGAGCGAGCGGTACGGAGAGATCTCGTTGGTGCCGAATGCACGTGCGAGTGAGATCATATGCCGCCGCCGTTTTATGAACCGCATGATCGACGGAGCAAACAGTGCCGATGTCCTTACGCTCGGCAGCACATGCTTTGCTTCCGATAGCGCCGTAAGGCGAAAGCTGCTCAGCACAATGCGCGACAAGACGGGCGAAGTATGCACAACGGCGCAGACGGCATTCACTAGCGGTCTCAGCTCATGTTTCCTGTCGATCTTTAGCTCTATGTGAACGGCAGCGTCGGACTGCGTGAACATCTCCAGCACGGCGGCAAGGGTCGGAACGCCGACTCCGGTAAACTCAGCACGGGCACGTTTTGGACGGGCATTATTGAAACGGGATCCAAGATCGATACCAGCAAGCTGATCGGTAGTAAGGTCCGCAACCGCATCCGGAAGTCCTGCCAACCGCTTTAAATTACGATCATGTATAACCACGGGGACACCGTCCCTTGAGAGCCGCACGTCGAGCTCCACGCCGTCCGCTCCGGCGTCCAGCGCGAGCTGAAAAGCTGGGAGCGTATTCTCGGGGGCAAACGCACTCGCTCCCCGGTGCGCGATGACGAGCGGGCGGGGCGTGGCGGGCATCAGATCTTTTCGAGCAGAAAGATGGTCTTTGACCAGGAGATCGGCTCCGTGATCGGGAACTCGTGGTTCCCGATGATCCGAAAGTACTTTTTCGCACCTGTCCGAACAGAATCGAGCGGGTGGATCTTAAAGTTGTAAAGCAATTCGAGTACGGATCCGACAATAGACGGCTTGACGGGCACAAACACAAGGCGCGCTCCCTTCTTGAGGACACGAGCGGCCTCACGCAAACCTTCGTCGAGCGGCGTGTACTCGAGTACGCCGCAGGTTAGGACAAGGTCAAAGGTCTCATCGGCAAATGGCATCCTCAGCACATCGGCCTGAACGAAGTCTGTGATCTTTGCGTTACGTCTTTTCTTTGAGACCTCATCGCGCGCTACGCCGATGGATTTGAACGAGAGGTCCAGGTCGACGACATTCTTTACCCTGAGTCCCGACTCGTGAAATCCGAGCGTGATGATCCCCGTGCCGCTGCCGGCATCTAGGACAAGGGACTCCTCTGTGAGATTAAGGTCGAGAGACTTAAGGTACTTGGCAACCGAGCTCTTGTAGCCATTGACCTTCATCGCCAGGTTATGAACGTCCGCGATGCGGTCGTACAACCCCTGCGTTTTGGCCTTTTTGGTCCCTCCGTTACCTTTCGGCATCAGTTATTTTTCTGCAATAAGCTTCTCGATCATTTGGCGAACCTCCGCGGTGCGCTGGCTGTTGGTCCCGCTGGCGACATAACGCACAATGCCTTTGCGGTCGATCAGGACCGTGGTCGGCAGCAACATTGCGTCATAGGACATCTGCACCTGCTGACCGTCTGCCACGACAAAGTCCCATGTGATGCCATGTTTCTCGCGAAACTCCTTGACCTGCGCGAGCTCTGCCGTACGGTCAGCGGGTAGTCCGTACGATTCGCCGTAATAACGGGTCATGCCGAGGATCTCAAAGCCTTTATCGCCAAACTCGTCGTGCAAGTCCTTGAGCTCAGGCACCGCGGCGACGCATGGACCGCACCACGTGGCCCAAAAATCGAGCATGACGACCTTGCCCTTTATGTCGTCGAGGCCTTTCTGCCGGCCAGGAAACCAAAGCTCGTCCTTCGCGAGAAACTCGGGGGCTTTGACGCCAAGCAATGCATACGCCTTTTGCCGGTCCTTGAGCTTTTGCAGGACCTCATCCTGCTTGGCCTTCTCGGGGAAGGCAGTCGCTACCGATGCGATGGTAGCGTTGTAGAACTGCATGGCCTTGTCTTTGCGGTCTGTCTCGATCAGGTACCGGATCTTTTGATCGACCCCGTAGTAGTAAAGGCTTGGCGAGGACTTGCTCGATCCGAGCCGGCGCAGGTCGTCGAGTACGCTCTCGGCTTTGTCCTGCTGGCCTGTCTCGCTGTATGCCTCGAAGGCGAGAATTCCGGTATCCACGAGGTGATCGAGGCTCAGATCGGCGGCCTGAGCGTCACCTAGGAGTGCCTTACCTGACGTGAACGCGGACTCAGCGTGCGGCAGCATGTGCGGGAAATCTCGTCTATCCTCATATGCTTTTGCGAGCTCGACATCCATTCGCCATTTTTCGGACGGTTTCGCGGGATCTCTGGTCAGGTACTCGGCAAAGAGTTTCTCCGCAGCATCTGTCTTGTGCTGTTTTGAGAGCGAAACGACGATCGTATAACGAGCCTTTTGCGCACGCTCGGCATCGGCGTCGGGAGCGGCCGCAAACTTAGCGAGGTTTTCAACAGTGCCGTCGAGGTTAAGCGCTATCCAGTGAAGCATCCCGAGGTAGTAGAGGTCGTCGGTCGAGAGGACTTTACGAGTTCCCGCCTCAGCCGCATAGCGCGCGGCTAGCTCACGCTGCTCCCTCCTGACCTGCTCGATCCGCTCGGATGTCGGTGTGATCTTTTTGGCATCGTACTCCGCGCCTTTTTTTCGGAAGTAGGTATTCGCCTCTTCGTAGAGCTCTTTTACGGGCCGCTCCGGCGTTGCCGCACCCGCCGGATCGGGAGCCGCGACACGGCCAGACTGTGCGAAGGAGGCCGTCGCCACTACCAGCAGTAATAGAATGATGAAAATTCTCACTTAACTAAACACCCACGGCACGCGAAAACCTCTGCGGGCCAAATGTTGAGAATACATCGTCTAGCCGTCCGTTGACGATGTTGTCTGCAACAAGCCTCGCCGTGACCGGGGCCAAAAGGATGCCGTTACGGTAGTGCCCGGTGGCGATCATCAGGCCGTCCACACCCTTTAGATGCCCGATCACCGGCAAGCCGTCCGGAGAACAGGGCCTCAATCCCGCCCACGTATCAGAAGCTTTGAGGTTTGAATTCGGAAGAATGTCGCTCGCGAGCCGGGTCAACTCGCGTACCGCCTCCTCGGTATTCGCCACCTCAAACCCTACGTGCTCACTCGTGGAGCCTGATAGGATCCGTCCGTCCATCCGAGGCACGAGATAGCCTCGATGTGTGTAGATCACATGCCGCAGCGGCCGCTCTTCGCCTTTCACGCAAACCATTTGGCCTCGCACTGGCTCGACCTGAATCGGCATCATTGTCTGGCCAAGGTTGAGGAACGACGTCCAGGCACCGGTTGCGACCACCACGTTGGCGGCACTCATCGTGCCGGCAGTGGTTTCAACCGCCGTTATCCGGCCACTGTCCAGGACAAGCCGTTGTGCCGCGGTGTTCTCTAATACATTGATACCGTTGAGATCAGCGTACTTGCGCAAGGCGGTGGCAAGGCGGCGGTTCTCCACCTGCCAGTCATTCGGAAAGTAGAGTCCGAGGTCGATATCGTCGGCGACTTGAGGCTCGAGTTTTCGAATATCACTGCCGGAAAGCCGTTCCACGTCGAGCCCTGCCTGACGCTGCCATTCATACCTCGAGGTAAGCTCCTGCGCGTCTTTGTCGTCGAACGCGACGTACAGCGTACCGGTGCGATCAAGCTCAATATCGACGCCGGTCTCCTCACGGAGCTCCTCAGCAAAAGCCGGGTACATGTCACGTGAGCTTGAGCACAATTCGAAGAATGGACCGAGCTCATCCGTCTCAGCCTGCGGACTCAACATTCCGGCGGCCGCCCAGGTGGATCCACGACCGCAAGTGCCACGCTCGACGAGCGTAATGTCCTCGACTCCAAGCTTCCTCAGCTCACGAGCGATCGAGAGGCCGATCACGCCGCCGCCGAGGATGAGCACGTCTGTCGAGCTTACGGTCATCAGATCAACCGCTTTAGCTGGACGCGGTAGTGCAGGGGTTTGCCTTTTCTTAGAACAGTTACTTCGTAACTTGTCCCATCCTGGCGAAACAGCCGCTTGACCTCCTCCAAGCCAAGTACGGTCACCGGTCTGCCATCAACCTCCATCAGTTTGTCTCCGCCACGGATTCCGGCCACCGCTGCCGCACTTCCCGGCGTCACTTCGTCGATGAGGATCTCTTTCAGGTCTGGACCGTCTGCAAGCAGCTCCATTCCGCTCATGTCTGTGTCGAACCGATCGCCGACATTCGGCTGCGGTTCCAGAAAAAGCCGCTTGCCCATGATATCGACCGTGATCTTGAACCGCCGTAAAACGCCGCCGCCGATAAGGCCATCGTATTCGCTGCTGGCGTTATCACCCTTAGTTCCTGAATAGAGAACGACGATCGGGTCCCTAAGTGTCGTGGTTCCAAATTTCAGCGATGACAGCCTGCCGACGCGACTCGCTCCCGTCCCGCCGACACCGCCAGTCTTTTTTTCAAGCGATGCAGGCAGCGTTTTAACAAGCGCATGCTTTTGGACGAAAGGAGAATTTAGCAGGACGGCACCCGTCGAGCCGGTGTCGATCTCCATCCGTGCATCGATCGGTTTTCCGGAGATGGGTGTTACGTCGGTTTTGATGAATGGTAGCCCGCCATCGATCAAGAGCGGAACCATATCGGCGTTTGTGGGCGCGCTAAAGACAGACGGCTGGATCAATCTCAAAACCCCTTTAGCATAATCGATCTGTGCGACGACCTTGCCAATGATGTCATTGCCAATGATCCCGTCGATCGGCACCGCAAATGAGGGCGTAAACGAGCCGAGCGGCAAGGAGTAGACCGTCATGCCGGCCGCTCGCAGGCCTCCTACCGTGATGTTCGCGTTCTTGATAACTCCCGCGGTCGCTGAGCCCGCGGCTCCGTTGCCGGTCGTTTTACCACTCTTTTTGAGTCTTAAGGAATCGGCGAACGCTGTATCGACAACCGTGCTCTCCGCGCCGGTGTCAAAGATGAATGTTCCAGGTTTGGAGCCATTCACGCTGGCGGTGATCAGGATCAAATTGTTGACCGTGCGGAACGGCAACTCAGTGGACGTGCCGGATGTAAACGCAAGATCTCCGGGATCCGATCGCTGCGCAAAGGCGGTGAGGACCGCAGCTATGACGACCGTGAGAGCAGCAAGAGACTTCATTGATATATTTTCGCGAATCTTACGCAGCTTTAGCAATGACTGCCAAAGGTCGCCGCCATTTATTACAATCGAGTTATGAAGCACACCATTACGCTCATTCCGGGTGACGGTATCGGGCCCGAGATCGTCGCGGCGACGGTCCGCGTCATTGAGGCCACGGGCGTCGACATCAACTGGGAAACGCACATTCTCGGTGCTCAGGCGCAGGAGAAGTTTGGCACCACGCTGCCTGACGAGACGATCGAATCTATCAAACGCAACAGGGTCGCTCTTAAGGGTCCGCAGATGACGCCTATCGGTAAGGGTTTTACGTCTGTGAACGTCGGACTTAGAAAAGCCCTAGATCTCTACGCGAATGTCCGCCCGGTTAAAGCATTGCCCAACGTGCCGTGCCGGTATCCAGAGCTCGACCTGGTGGTGATGCGGGAGAATACTGAGGACCTCTATGCCGGTGTCGAGCACGTCGTCGTTCCCGGCGTTGTCGAATCTATCAAGATCATCACCGAAAAAGCCTCGACGCGCATCGCCCAGTATTCATTCGAATACGCGCGGGCGAACGGCCGTAAAAAGGTCACGGCCGTTCACAAGGCGAATATCATGAAGCTTTCGGATGGGCTCTTCCTCGATTGCTTTTATAAAGTGGCAAAGGACTTTCCCGAGTTGGAGGCCGACGACAAGATCATCGACAACTGCTGCATGCAGCTAGTGATGCGGCCGGAGCAATTCGACGTCCTTGTGCTGGAGAATCTCTACGGCGACATCGTCTCGGATCTTTGTGCGGGATTGATCGGCGGTCTCGGGCTCGCTCCGGGTGCGAATATCGGCGAGCAGGGAGCGGTATTCGAGGCGGTTCACGGCTCCGCGCCAGACATCGCGGGTCAGGGTATAGCTAACCCCACGGCGCTGATGCTCTCGGCCGTTCAGATGCTCAATCACATAGGCGAGACTGACGCTGCCAAGCGTATGCACGACGCTATCCTTGGGGTTTTTGCGGATGGCAAGTGGATCACGGGCGATCTGGGCGGGCAGGCGAAGACGAACGAATTCGCCCGTGCCATTGAGGAAAAGATCAAGACGAGTGCCTCGGCCACCGCTTAGGTGATCTACGATGCTGCCATCATCGGGGGCGGCGCGGCGGGGCTGTTTTGTGCGATCACCGCCGGGAAACGCGGGCGGAGAGTCGTTGTGCTCGAGCACAACTCAGAGGTTGGGAGAAAGATCCTGATCTCGGGCGGCGGACGCTGCAACTTTACAAACACGGGAACGACCGCTGAGAATTTCATCTCAGAAAACCCACACTTTGCAAGATCTGCGCTCGCGGGATTCACACCAGAAGATTTCATCGATCTCGTTAGATCGCACCATGTGCCTTTCTACGAAAAGAAGCTCGGGCAGCTCTTTTGCCGCGAGAGTGCGCGTGCGATCGTCGAGATGCTGTTGAAGGAGTGTTCGGCGGCGAAGGTCAACGTGCGAACTTCGTGCTCGGTCAAGGCGGTCGAGAAGGACAATGATTTTCGCGTCGAGACGAATCAGGGAGTTTTCACGTGCGAGAGCCTGGTGGTCGCGACTGGGGGACTGTCGTACCCGAAGGTCGGGGCCACGGATCTTGGTTATGGGCTCGCTCGGAAGTTCGGGTTGAAGATCACTGGTACTCGCCCATCGCTGGTTGCGCTTGTCGCGGAGAACGGCTCGCTGTCGTTCCCACCGCTCGCCGGTGTGTCGATCGATTCGGTCGCTTTAGCGAGAAAGCATTCGTTTCGAGAAAACATTCTATTTACACATCGCGGCA
>JBJMGO010000166.1:0-3990 GCA_045807825.1 Pyrinomonadaceae bacterium
GCGGCGGCATGCGCGGCGCGATCAGCGGCGGGATGGCGCTCGGCCTGCACGAGCTGGGGCTGCAGCACGCCTTCGACGCCGCCTACGGCTCGTCGGCCGGCGCGCTGAACTGCATGTGGCTCGTCAGCGGCCGCGTGCCCGACGGGATCCCGACCTGGATAGACGGTATCCTGAGATCCTTTACCACGCGGGCCATGATCGACGCGTGCGAATGTGGCGTCCCATCATACGTATCGCGAAGGTCCGCGTGAGCGTCGATCTGGAGCACGCTCAAATTCTCAAACTTTTCGTGATGCGCCTTGATGATCGGCGCCGAAACGCTGTGCTCGCCGCCGAGCATGCAAATGAACTTGCCTGAGTTGAGCAAACGGCGGGTCTCATCATAAAGCTCCGACATCATCTGCTCGGGCGTTGGTCGGGGCGTGAATTCCGGCAGAGTGTGGATGCCGATCCGGTAGACCTCCGAGTCGGTCTCCTCCTCGTAAAGCTCCATATTTCGCGAGGCATCGACGATCGCCATCGCTCCGGCTCCCGTGCCCGTGCCGTACGAGACGGTCCCTTCGTAAGAGATCGGCCACACAAGAACACGAGCGTTATCGAAATTCGAATAACGCTCGTCTTCAATTCCGCCGAAATTCATCGGCAATGTTTCAGATTCCGACATTATGGGACGTCAATATTCATCTCTCGCCCCGCAAAACTGAACGTCGGACGCTTGCGGCCCTTGAGGTATTTGGCCGCAGTTTGGGAAAGGGCAGTGATGACGATCGGAAGTGCGATCGACGGGTCGCACGGGACGTAGGCGGTCGTGGCGTTCTTGATCAGTTTGCCGAAGGTGTTCGTGTGAGTGCCGAGATATGACGGTGTACGAATGTCGAGCGGAGACGAATCCGTCGACATGTTGATCGCGTACTTGTGACCGCGCGGAGTGCTGCGGGTGATGTATGAGGACAGCTCCGTCATGTTGATCATCGTCTGACTCGAGCAGCTGCCGAGCGTGATGACGCCGCTGTTGCGTGACTTTTGGGCGATCGTCAGCATCTCCATCGTGTCAACGGTCGCGTCGAGCGAGAGCGGGATCTTCTTTTCAAATTTCGCCCTTGCGATACCGATAGCGATCTCCGACCCCATCAGATCCGGACAGAAGACGGGCACACGAGCCTTGAATGCCGATGTGAGAATACCGTCCTCATTCGCGATCTCAGAGAGCTCACGGCCGAGGATGCCGAGGAACTCGCGCACCGCGTACGAGCGGGTCGAATCCAGTTGATTGATCACGCTGCCGACCCATTCGTCGGCCTCCTGATATTCCTCGCGGTTTGCGAGCACATCGCCGATGCGGACGATCTCAGAGGCATCAAGGTCCTCGTCGATCATGTTCGGATGAGCTTGGTAATGGTTACGGCCGAGCACCTCGTGAATATCGTGGTACAACACGGGGCCGCTCATCACGAGCACATCGACGAAGCGATTCTTTATCACCCACGCGATCAGACGACGCATGCCGGACGTGATCAGATTTCCTGAGCCGGTCAGGTAGATCGTGCAGTTATCATCCAGCATGTCGAGCCAGATGCGGTGTGCCTCGGCCAACTGCTTGGCGCCGAATCCGGCACCCTCCATTTTTTCCAGAAGACCTGCGACCGAGCGGTCGCGATCGATAGGCACGGGACGTGTGGGCACTGTCAGGAACTTCCCGGACTTCGCTTTCTTTTGAGCTACCATATTGTTAAATCGTAAGGACCTGAAAAAGGGAAAAGGGGAAAAAGGCTTAATGGGCCTCGGCTTTCTCACCTTTTCGCTATCTCACTTTTTTACTCCGTTTCCATTTGGGGTCAGGTACGTGTAGGCCTCGACCTGATCCTCGTAAAATTCGATGACGCGGCTGCCCTCGGCATTTGTCAGCTCACCGTCCTTTATCCGTCTGAGCACGGCGTTTCTAAAAGTGTCGTGCAACTGCGCCGGTTCAAAGCGGGCTGTCGCTACCGCGTCGCCCAGCGTCGCGCCGTACACGACCTTATTGATTATGTAACCGTCGTCGCCGATGAATACATGGGCCTCGTGAGGTACGCCAAAAAGGTTATGGTTGTTTCCCATGACCTCCTGGTAGGCACCGACGAGCATCATGGCAAGGTAATACGGCTCATTCTTTACAAGCTTGTGCAGTTCGAGGACCGTCTTTACATCGTGAAGGTCAACGAACTTATCGACAATTCCGTCCGAATCGCAGGTTATGTCACAGAGCGTAGCATATTCACTCGGCTTTTTGTTGAGCTTATGAATTGGGACGATGGGAAATAATTGCTCGAGTGCCCAGTTGTCCGGCATCGAGCGAAATACGCTGAAATTTGCCAGATATTTAGCGCAAAGCAACTGACGCAGCTCGTCAAATTCCTCGGCGACGTACTTCTTTTGCTGAGCAAACTGGTCGGCACTCTCGCAAATATCCCAAAACAGGACCTCTCCTTTGCCCTTTGCCTCGAGCGAGATCAACCCGAGATTGAACATCGTGAATAGCTCGTCGCGATTCTCCAGAGCGTCGTGATAATACTCGCGGTAGTTCTTGCCGTTGATCGTCTCGCGAAGGTCGTACAGCTCGTGCACGATCGGAGGATCTTCTGGTGTCAGCTCTAGCTCCGTCAGGCTCTCGACTACGGTTTCGATCTCGTCCTGAATATTCGTGACCAGGATGGCATGGTATGCGGAGAGGTATCGGCCTGATTCCTGAATGAGGGTCGGATGAGGGACGTTCTCGTCATCGCAGACGGTCTTGATCGTGTAAACGACGTCGTTTGCGAACTCGCGTGCGTTGTAATTTGCCGATGACTCGAATGACGTCCTTGAACCGTCGTAATCGACAGCCATCCCGCCGCCAACATCGAGATAGTCGATCTGGATGCCCATCTTACGGATCTTGGCGTACGTCCTCGCCGCCTCGCGCATGGCGTTCTTGATCCGCTTGATGTCGGTGAGCTGAGAGCCTATGTGGAAGTGCAGCAGCCGCAGCATATCCGTGCGGCCTGCTTCCTGTAGGCGGCGGATCACCTCGAGGATCTCGGTCGTGGTGAGGCCAAACTTTGCTGCCTCACCGCCGGATTTTTCCCATTTGCCCGACCCTTTGGAGTACAGCTTTACCCGAACGCCGATCATTGGCAGTGCAAATCCCGCGTCCTCCTCCGCGAGTTCGGCGGCTAAGTCGAGCGTGTGGTCCAGTTCGCTGAGCTTCTCGATAACAATGACGACATTCTTGCCCGCCGCGGCTCCGGAGAAGGCAAGACGCACGAAATCCCGGTCCTTAAAGCCGTTGAGCACGAGCAGGCTTTCCTTCGATTGTTCAATGCCAAGCGCAGCGTAGAGCTCCGCCTTTGAACCTGCCTCGAGGCCAAAGTTGTACCGCGACCCTTCCCGAAGGTATTCCTCGAGAACCGCCCGATTCTGATTGACTTTCATCGGGAAGACACACAGGTGCCCGCCGTCGTATCCAAATTCCTTGATCGATTTTTTAAAAGCAGTGTGGAGCTTACGGATCTGGCCTACGATCAGCTGGGGGAACCGCAGCAGGACAGGCGTGTTGACGCCCCGCTTTCTCAGATCGTCGATGATCTCCTTCAGGTCGGCGGTGCAGTTCTCGTTCTCGGGAGCCCGAACGATGAGATGGCCCTTGCGGTTTACGCCAAAGTACCCGGCACCCCAGTTCTCAATGCCGTAGGTCTCGACTATCTGCTCTATCGCTGCGCTCAACTGCTCGTGCTCCGCTACGGTACTCCCCAGGGACCCGCACAAAAACTATAAGCTTAGTAGAATTCGCCCAAAAAAGAAACAGTCCCATTTTTAGGTAGTGGGTCTGTTTGAAATTCAGCCGAAGTAAAAAGTCTGCTCAAGCATGGTAAGATTTTGGCATGGCTAATCCCAAGCGCCCACGAGACGTGAACAAGCTTGCAAAAATGATCGTGAGTCTATCTACGGGCGAAGAATCCGAGCCTGAGCCAA
>JBJMGO010000167.1:0-7730 GCA_045807825.1 Pyrinomonadaceae bacterium
CAACGAAGATACTGCGTCCGCCTCGGAGATAGTCGCCGGTGCATTGCAGGACAACGATCGCGCTCTTCTCGTCGGTGAAAAGACATTTGGCAAAGGCCTCGTGCAGAGCGTCATCGATCTTCCGGATAAAACGGGCCTGACGCTGACGACGGCACGATACCTGACGCCGTCGGGACGCTCGATTCAGCGGGATTATTCAAAGCTCGATTTCACTGATTATTACAATCACAAGAGCGTCGTCACAGATATCGACCGCCCGTATTTTGAGGCGAGGACTGTCACGGACCGACGCGTCTACGGCGGGGACGGCATTCAGCCGGATGAACTGGTAAAGGCCCCGAGATTTACCGATCAACAGCAGCGCCTCATCGACCCGCTGTTCTTTTTTGCACGCGAGGTGTTGAACGGCAGGCGGCAGGGAACCGTTTTTATACCCGTCGCGTTTGCGCCCATCGCGGTGGATGACAAGCTGATGGCGAGCTTCGCCGATTATGCCATTGGATCGGGAGACAAGATCTCTCTAGATGCGGTGAAGGCGAATGCCGAATTCATCCGCTCTCGTCTCCGATATGAGTTGGTCATGGCGACAAGTGGTTCAAAGGCGGCGCAGGCTGTGCTGGTCCAGGACGACGCACAGGTCGCAAAGGCCCTGACGCTGCTCCCGCAGGCCGCGCAGCTTGCACAGGCGGCGGCGAGGAAACGGGCAGAACGTTAGGTTTTACAACGAGAGACGATCTTACTTTCTATATTTGAGGATCAGCCCTTTCTCCCCGACAGCCCAGCCATATTTTTTGTCCATAAAAAGGCCGTAGAGGTTGTTCGTTGTGCCGCTCTGCTGGCCGAGCCAGGTGAGGCCCTTATCGCCGGAACGCAGGATGACTCCATTGCGGCCGGCTATCCAGCCATTTTTCGAATCCGCAAAATCTACGCGGAGGAGCGTCGTCCGCACTGGTGAATCAACCCTCAGCCACGTGTCGCCGCCATTCTCCGTGCGGAGGATCGTTCCTTTTTCGCCGACAGCGTAGCCCGTGTCCTTGTCGTTAAAATCGACATTGTAGAGCGTCGTCGCCACGCCGGAAGACTGTCGCGTCCACGTTGAGCCGTCATCGGTGGTCGCGAGTATCAGCCCGCCGGAGCCGACGATCCAGCCTCGGGAGTTTCCGCGAAAGACCAGATGCAGAAGCTCATTCCTAACCGGCAGCGGGACGCGGTGCCATGTGTCGCCGCCGTCATCAGATGTGAGTAACAGCGAGTCGACGATAAGGTCGCCTTTTGTGACAGAGCCAACGATGTACCCGCGCTTCTTGTCGGTGAAGCGAATGCTGTTGAATTCAGGCTGCCCGGTCCCAAAATCGCCGTTGTGGTAGGGTCGAATGTCCTCCCACGTTTTGCCGCCATTACGGGTGATGAACATCTTTCGTCCCGCCACGAGATAGCCGTTGTCCTCGTTGCGAAAGTAGATCTCGTTGACGTTCTCGGTCATGTTGAGCGGGAAAGTCGTCCACGTATCGCCGCCGTCACGGGTCTGCGCCAGATACCCGGCGTCACCCGCTATCCAGCCTTTGTCGTTCGAGGTAAAGTAAACGACGTTTAGGTCGCCCTTCGCGTCTATGTGCTGAGCGGTCCACGTCGTCTGACCCGCCGCGGAGGCAGCCACGACTGCACTAATGAAAAGAGAACAAACAGCGATCCTCAAACGTCGAGTGGTCATATGTCAGTTTTCGCATAGGATAGCATTTTGGACGCGCCTTTCCTTCCGAGATGAATGAATTGAGTTGTCAAAGAGCCAGTGCTCCCCGGTTCGTATCGCAACCGCATTTTTAATTTTGAAGCACTCCTGAGAAAGACCGATTTTCGTGTACAGCGAGACCTGCGTGCCGGATGCGAAGGCATCGGCAACAGTTAAACTGAGCGTACCCACCCAAGGGTGCACTCATAGAAGTCGTGTCTGTCGATCGGTTAAGGAGGATGTTTTCGGACGTGACTGTGCATCGCTTTGCCTCTCTTGTGTAAGTTAGTGTTCCGGCGATCTACCCGGAGGCGGACCGCCATTTGAGACAGTAACATACCTTTGTAGCATAGTCAAGATCTTTTTTCATACCTGCAACGGTTTTTTTATACCTGCAACTCTAGCACCTGTGTGCATTAAAAAAGCCGGGCGTTTGCCCGGCTTTTGAGTTGCGGTGTTGCGGTACTTTATCTGATGACCTTATACACCTTGCCCTTCCACACCACTGTCACCTGATCGCCAAGTGAAAGGTATTGGGCGAGCTCCGGGTCGGAGCTGGCGAGGCGAAAGTATTCGTCGCTCATGAATTTGAGCTCGACGACCGGCAGACGCGTGTCGGCGGTGTAGTCGCTGTCGATCCAGACGCCGTCGGTATTGACGAAGTTCTTATTTGCGACGAATTGATTTTGCCGCGAGTTGCGGAGCACGATCCGTTCCTTTTCGTCTTTGTCGGCTCCGTCGAGGGTCGCATTCTGCTGCATGCGGTTTTGCTGCATCGAGAGGGCGACGGCACCTGAGCCGCTTTGCTCGGCAACTTTTCTGGTTCCGGTCGAGGCCATGTCGGCGGCCATTGGCTGGTCGCGGCGAACATTCGCCATCGATCCGTCGGTCGCAAGGTACGAGGTGTATGGCGTCACGAGACCATAACGCGTGCCGAGCTCGACGACCTCGTCGCGTGTCTCCTTTGTCTCGCCATTCGTACGGATACTCTCAAGCAGCCAACCGACCCGACGTGACGCCCATAGGCGCGGGAGGAAGTCGTTCTCATCGGTTCTTGACGGAAAATCCAGACCAGCGTAGTTGAATGTGCGCGTCTCATTGGCGACTTTGCCCGTGAGTTTGAGCGTGATGTTGCGGAGGTCGTTGCTGTTTTTGTAACGGCCGATGATGGTCAGCTGCATTCCGCGGAAGAGATCGGTGATCTTCCGGGGATACATATACTCGGTGAGCACCGGACCAAAGTCCAGGTCGAGGTTTGAGAGCACGGGCGACGATACCCGTTGGAAGAAGTTTGAGACCTTGATCTCAAGGTCCTCTTTTGGCTGCACGTAGTCGGAGATGCCGTTGTTCTCCGAGCCGAGCCGGTCCAGCAGCGTGGTATTTACGTCGTAGCCGAACCCGAACGGGAAGATGCGGATGTCGATGCCTTTCTCCTTTTGAAGATTCGCAATGATCCGCTCCGTGTTCGTCTCGCCGACCGTCGGCAGCCCGTCGGTCATGAAAACAAGCATCTTTGGACGGCCGTTCCTGTCGGGGCGATTGTCGCTAAAAGCTTTGATCGACGACAGAAGTGCGTCGTTAATATTCGTGCCGCCGGACGGCTGTAGACGATTGACGAATTCCTCACCACGCCGCTTCCCTGCCGCATCGGCGTTAATGAGCCCGCGCTCCATCAGGTGCTCTTCGCCTGCAAAGTTGATGACATTAAAACGGTCGCCCTCGTGGAGTGTTTTGATGCCAAACAGGAGTGCCTTTTTTGCCTTATCGATCTTGCCCTCGTCGGCCATTGAGCCTGATGTGTCGAGGACAAAGATGATGTCCTTTTGCACGAGCTCGCGCTCAGCGACGTCATCTTTTGGAGAGAGCATCAGCAGGAAATAGCCGTCCTTTCCCGGCTCGCGAAACGTGATAAGCGAGACTCCAAAGTCTTTGTTGGACACGCCGTAGAAGAGTTGAAAGTCGGAGTCGTTATTCTTTGACTCGAATGAGACGCTCGCACCCGTCTCGCCTTTGCGCTTTACGTCGATCGTGTGCGTCGGTGAATAGATATTCGTGATCGCCTGTTGGCCCGAGATCTGGATCGAGCCGGAGACCGTGCCGAATTGCTGTGTCCCCCGCCGCGGCATCGGGTCACCAGTCCCCGTGGTGTCTTCCCAGATAGGGTGCGGCCCAGGCGACTGCCAAAGGTTGCGACCTGTCCCGAGTGGGTACTTGTAAGCGACAGTGCCCGAGTCGGCCTTGAGCACCTCGGAATACGTCAGCTCGAGTTTTTTGTCGGAATTTGGCGGGATCGGAAAGATCGACGCCTGAAAGAGGTTTTTGCCAGCGTACTCAAGCAAGCCGGGATCGCGTTGTCGACGGACGATCTCGTCATATATCCGCCTCGCTTCCTCACGGGAGCGGACCTCGCCGACGAGTTTTTTGCCATTCTCCCAGATGGCGAATTCAATGATCGACGCGGTCTCAGGTATCGGGAAAAAGTACGTCCCCTCGAGCGTGTACGGCGTGTCGTTGCGAAAGACCTGCTCGACATGCGTCGTCGCGACCTGCGCGTTGATCTTGACGTCGATGTTTATCGACTTTACCGGCAGAGCCGGGGGCACCGGCCTTGGCATCGGCCTCGGCTGCGGGCAGGGTCGCGATTCGCAAACGATCGGGATCATCACGCCCTGGGCAGGAGTAGTGATCGTTCCAAGGCAAACGGTGGTGGTAAACAAAAAGGCTATTACTAGAGATCTCATGTTTTTGGTTGCGAGGTGGAGAGCGCGCTCAGCATGAAATAAGAACGCTTCGTCGGCTAGAAACTTGCAACTATCGTATCCGGTCAACGGTTAGCCACCCCGTTTGCAAAAGTGGTAGCAGGTCGTACTCCGATGTTGTATCCTACCGACACACCACTTCCTCGGATTTACCTTCAACGCTCGATAGAGCCCGTTCAAGGTTTCTCCTATCAGCGGGTGGTTCTTGAGAATACCAGCAGAGGAGACTTCCATATGTTCAGTAAAAGTCGTCGACTGTCCTCGATAACCGCACGTCGGACTCCAGGAATCGGCAACGTCTTGTTCATTCTCTCTCTCGTGATCGGCGGGTTCACATTCCTGCTGGTCGGTGGGTATGTGGTCAAGGCGGATTCGAGCATTGGAGATGTCCCTGCCGGCACCTCTCCCTTTGCCGTCGGGGTGAATGAGGTCACGAACAAGATCTATGTCGTAAACCGAAACAGCAACAATGTTACGGTCATCGACGGCACAAATAACACGACGTCAACGGTGGCCGTCGGCACAAGCCCCGAGTCCCTGGCGGTCAACCCGGTCACAAACAAGATCTATGTCGCAAATGCAGGCAGTGTGACGGTCATCGACGGCGTGACGAACGTACCGACGACGATCGCGACCGTCTCCAATGCCTTTGCTATCGCGGTGAATTCAGTGACTAACGAGATCTACGTTACCAACGGCGGAAGCAGCGTGACAGTCATCGATGGGGTGACGAACGCCGTGACAACGGTCGTGACCGGCAATGCTCCCCAAGCAGTTGCAGTCAATCCAGCGACGAACAGGGTCTATGTCGTCAACGCGGGCAGTGCGAGTGTGACGGTTATCGACGGCGCCAACAACACCGCCGTCGCGACCATTCCGGTGGGCTCGATACCAGCCGCCGTGGCGATAAATCCCGCAACTAACAAGATCTATGTCGTCAACGGCAACTCGGACACCGTGACAGTGATCAACGGAGCGACTAACACTGTTTCAACGACCGTCGCCGTTGGCTCGGTACCATTCGGCATTGCCGTCAATCCAGTAAGCAACAGGATCTATGTAGCGAATTCGGTTGGCGGAAGCGTCAGCGTTATTGATGGGAATAGCGATACGGTGGCGACAACTGTCGCTGTTGGGGCTCGCGCCTATGTCGTCTCGGTTAACGCGGTCACTAACAAGATCTATGCCGGTGACACCTTTAGCAGCGGCGTTATCGTCATAGACGGAACGAATAACACCACCACGGGCGTACCTCAGGCAGGTGGCTCAAACCCACGGGCGATCGCCGTCAATCCAGTGACCGATAAGATCTACGTCGGCAACCGTGATGGCAACAGCGTGACCGTCATCACGGGGGACGTTAACACGACCGGGACGGTCGCGGCCGGCTCATCAACCTTTGTCTCGCAATTTGCGATCGCGGAGAATCCCGTGACCAACACGACATATGTCGCCGACTTCAGCGCTGCCACCTTGACGGCGATCAACAATGTCACTAATGCAACTACGCCGATCGCCGTTGGAGCTAATCCGCGTGCTGTCGCCCTCAACCCGATCACGAACAGGATCTACGTGGCAAACCAAAGCTCCGACAACATGAGCGTTGTCGATGGAACGAACAACAACGTTATCGCGACTGTCCCAACGGGTGCGCTTCCGCTCGCGATCGCCATCAATCCCGTCACCAACCGTATCTACACAGCCAATCAGAACGGCGGCAACGTCACGGTTATCGACGGCTCGAGTAACACGGTGATAACGAATGTTCCGGTTGGTGGTTCCACGACCGCCATTGTCGCAAACCCGGTAACGAACAAGATCTACGTCGCGGTATTCAGCAACAACAGCGTCGTCGCGATCGACGGTGCGACCAACACACCGACGACGATTCCGCTAGGAACTGGCCCGAATGACGTAGTAGTAAGCCCTGTCACAAATAAGATATATGCCATTGGCGCCGCGGCGGCCTTCGTGATCGATGGAGCGACCAATTCCGTAACGACCAGCGTGCCAACGGGCGGTGGGTCCGTTGCTGCCCGTGTCAACACCCTAACTAATCGCATCTACGTGGCAAACCAAGGCGGGGCGAATGTAACCGTCATCGATGGCGCCACCAACACGCCCCAAACCATACCCGCGGGGGTCGTCCCAACCGCCGTGACCGTGGATCAGGGGTCGAACAAGGTCTATGTCGCGAACCAAAACAGCGCCAACGTCACCGTGATCGATGCAACGAACAACGCGACTGCGACCGTAGCCATCGGTCCCAGCCCTCGCGCTATCGTCGCCGATCCGATCACTCACAAGATCTACGTTTACGACGGTACGAATGTCACGGTCATCAGGTCTGCGCCCATGAACACCATACCGCTATCGACGAACGTCACGCCGCTTGCCGGTAATACCGCAACGGTGAGTAATCCGACGTTCACGCTCACGGCGACGTCAACCTACTCGCCAAATGCACCGCCGCCGCAAGCCATCTATTTCCAGATAGACTCGTCAAATTTCGGTTGGATCCGGGCGACGAATACCGGCAGCTCGCCGACGACCATCACCGCGACTGCCACTCCGACCGGCCTGAAGAACGGCGTCCATATCCTCTATTTCTTTGCATCTGACGGGTCAGACGCAACTTCTATAAATCCGGCAAAGCCCACACGCACGTCGAAGGCCGTCTCGAGCCGAATGGCACTTTCGTCCCTCATATCGGCGCCTGAGTCTTCGTCCGTAGCAGGCGGTGTCGGTGCATACGTGTTTCTGGTAAATGCTCCCGGCAGCACGAGCGCAGCGGGCGTTAACGTTTCAGGTCGTGTCCTCGGTACGCGTGGTGCGGGTGTAAGGAACGCTCGCGTTACGTTCGCAGATATCGATGGAACAAGTATATCGACAGTTACGAATGCCTTCGGTTACTACAGCTTCGTCAACATAAAGGCCGGAACTACGTTCGTGGCAAATGCACAGGTGAGAGGATTGACCTTTACGCCAAGGATGATTCAGGTCTTCGATAGTCTGGCGGATGTAGACTTTATACCGCAGCGGTAGCCGCGGTAAAGGACCATGGGGGCTGCGGTTTTCGCTTGCGCTTCAGTGGGACCATTGCCTGTATCGGCGGAGCTCAGTATGATTCATCGATAGTTTATTGGAGGAGAATGTGATGAAACGCCTTCTTGCTTTCGCTCTACTATTCATTGTTCCGATAGTGGTTTTCCCGAGCGGACCCCGGCCGAATCTTATCGGTA
>JBJMGO010000168.1:0-6157 GCA_045807825.1 Pyrinomonadaceae bacterium
CAAACGCGACAAATTCACCCGGCATCTCCCCATGCGCCGGTGACAACGGCTGGAACACGCCAAAAAGCCGCCAATTCCGCACCGTCCACGGCGTCAGCACGAGCAGAAATACTAGTGAGAAGACGGCTCCCTTCCAGACCACCTCGCCAAGCCGTCTGGTGAATGCCGGCCGCTCGCCTTCTCGTAAAAACAAGCCGACGATAACGAGCGCCAGCCCGACGCCCGCCGCGAATAGTCCAGCGTCAGGCCTGACAAAAACCGCGCTCCCGGCGATGAGCCCGGTCAGTACCCACCACATTGCAGACCTCAACGCGCGCGGCGATTTGATAGCCAAAGTAGCCGTCAACGACATCGCCGCCAGCAGAAATGTAGTCAGCGTCTCACTAAGTATCGTCGCAGTGTAAATAACTACGAATGGACAGACCGTCGCCAGCACGTACGCCGAAAAAGCCGCTCTCCGCCGACGCCTTCCGCTCGTCCACGCGAACCCGATCATCGCCGCCAGGACACAGGTTCCGGTGTCGAGCACCGCCTGCACCAGTCTCACCGCCGTGTTGTTGCCCTCGCCAAAGACGTAGTAAACGGCCGCGATAAAGATCGGATATCCCGGCATCCGTATGAATGTCGGTGAGAATGGCGCCGCCTCATCCGACGAGAAAACGCCATGCTCGAGCAGGTTTGTCGCGAGCCGCGCGTACACGACACCGTCACCAGGCTCGTCAGTTGACAGGTAATATGCAACGCAAATTCGTGATGTGAGTGTGAGAAGTAGGAGAACAGCGATTGTCCCGGCCAATGCAAGGCGGTTCCTCCTCAGCAGCCGCCAAAAACGGCTTGACTGTAGGTGGGCGAGACGCCGGAGGCGACGGTGTTTCACTGTTTGATCGCCTTTGCGATCTGGCGGATTGCTCCGAGGTGATATGCGGTGTGTGCGACGAGCCCCATCGCCATCCCGACCTGGACCTGCGACCAATCGCGTGGGCTCGCGAGGCACTGGAGAGAGTTCATGTAAGCCTTGCGGACCGCAGTTTGCAACGCGTTCCACTCCTGATTGTCGACGTCCTCGATGAGCCAGCTATCGTCCCAATTGACGGTATCAGTACGGCCGTTGATGAATTCGCAAAGCCGGTCGAGATAAAACTTTGCGTGCTCGGTCTGTGCCGCCACCGTCGTCCCGCCAAAATCCTTAGACGCCTGTTCGGCCGACAGCTCCTCCAGCGTCACAAAAAGCCCGACGCCCCGGTCGAGATACGCGCTCGGCTGACCCTCGGGTGACCCTTCAAAGGTCTCGCGAAGCAGGTAGGCGGTCGCTTCGATAAAGACCTTGCTGTCTATCTGTGACGTGTCTGCGGCCATATGCTAACCTTGGCTCAGCCGATGCTTGAGAATGTCGAAAAGTTTCTCGACTCCCTCCAAACCAGCCTCGCCGACGGGACGTTCGTCCGGCTCACTTTAGGAAATTATAAGGGTAGCGAGGAGCATCTGCAAAGAATTCACGCTCGCCGTGTCACCACAAAAAAAGGCGATCGCCTCTTTGTCCTCTATCGCTACGAAACGCGCGACATCGCTAAGAATTATCCGCTCGGCGACTCCCGCGGTTTTGTAAGCAAAATGCTTGAAACGGGCTTCTACAGCGGACATCTTTTCACGACCGCTCAGGACCTGCAGCTGGACATCGGCAAAAAGGGAAAGTCGCATATAGCCACGGCAAAACCGACCTTCAAGACCGCTCCCCCAACCGCTCACGACCGTGAAAAAAACCTGCAGATCGAGCCAACGGCATTCTACCTCCGAGCTCTCGGCATCACGACTGACGACGGCAAGATCCGTGATAAGCAGCACGACAAATGGCGGCAGATCAACAAGTTCGTCGAGGTGCTCGCCGGGCTTATCGACAGATCCGAGCTCAAGGACCGCAAGTCACTGAAGGTCGTTGACATGGGCTCCGGCAAGGGCTATCTGACCTTTGCGACGTATGACTACTTGGCCAACATTCGCGGCATCGACGTAGAGGTCACCGGCGTCGAGGCTCGACCGGACCTTGTAACCACGGACAACGACGTTGCCGATGCCTCAGGCTTTGAAAAGCTCCGATTCGTAGACGGCACGATCGAGTCTTACGACCCCGGCGACGTCGATATCCTCATCGCACTTCACGCCTGCAACACGGCGACCGACGACGCGATCTTCAAAGGCATCACGCACGAAGCTGACCTCATCATCGCCATCCCCTGCTGCCACCACGAGCTCCGCCCGCAGCTCGTGCCGCCCGCGATGCTCAAGGATATTCTCAAACACCCCATCATGCTCGAACGCGTCGCCGAGACCCTGACCGACGGCATTCGCTCGCTCCTCCTCGAACGCGAGGGCTACGCTACAAAGCTTTTCGAATTTGTCGCCACCGAGCACACGCCCAAAAACAACATGCTCGTCGCCACTCGCCTCCCAAACCGCGGCGATCATTCGCGGTTTCAGCACCAGATCGATGAGATAAAGCAGTTCTATGGTATAAAACACCAACATCTGGATAGCCTTTTGGAAAAGAATGGCCACGGATCACACGGAAAGACCTGAGAAAGTTGGTTGCCGTGTCCATCCGTGCTATCCGTTGCTAATATTCATATGAAAGCTGTCGCGACCACACCCGACGAATACATCGCTCAGTTGCCCGACGACCGCAAAGCCGCCGTCTCCGCTATACGTGACGCTGTAAACAGCAAACTGCCTAAGGGCTTCAAGGAGTGCATCGGCTACGGAATGATCGCGTGGGTCGTGCCCCATGAGATCTACCCGTCGGGTTACCACTGCAACCCCAAATTGCCGCTCGGTTACATGATGCTGGATTCGAAAAAGGGGCACGTGGCTCTTCATAGCTTGTCCCTTTACGGCAGCCCGGAACTGCTCGACTGGTTCCAAAAGGAGTGGCCAAAACACACCTCATACAAGCTGGACATGGGTAAAGGGTGCGTCCGCTTTAAAAAATTCGACGACCTGCCGCTGTCCTTGATCACGCAGCTTGCATCAAAGCTCACGCCCCAGCAGTGGATCGACATCTGCGAAAAGAGCTTAAAGCGCTAGCGACCGCGTAAACATTGACTTTCCCGCACATCGAGCGTAAGCTTAAAGATTGCGTTCATACCGCAAATACCGCTTATATACGGCGGAGGAAAAAGCAATGAAACAAGACATCCATCCTAACTACAACGACGTCACCGTCACCTGCGCGTGCGGCAATACGTTCCAGACCCGCTCGACCGGCGGCGATCTGCATATCGAAATTTGTTCCGACTGCCACCCCTTCTTTACCGGCAAGCAAAAGCTCGTCGATACAGCGGGACGCGTCGACCGGTTTAACAAGCGCTACCAGCGTGGCGCCGCAGCGACTGCAGAAGCAAAGTAACATGGAACGCCGGCATCTTGCCGGCTCCCGAGTAGCCAGAGAATTGACAGCGACGACACACAACCTTTAGCAAAACCACCTAACGCCGCCTCGGCTCCGCCCTCGAGCTTTATTCAAAGCTTGAAAAGGAAAACGAAGCGGCGTTAGTCTTTTTATTGTAGAAGTTACGGTGCAACGATAGCACCACACGGACCGTCAGATTTGTCAGAACCGCCTGCGTGAGCGGGCGGCCGGTTCGATAAAAAATGAACAGCCGCTCAAAAGCCAGAACATTAAAACTTATCCATACCATCTTTGCCATGGAGCGCGACCTTATCGTCGGCGGCCAGGCAGTGATGGAGGGCGTGATGATGCGGACGCCGTCAGCCTACGCTATAGCCTGCCGCCGTGCGGATGGCTCGATCGTCTCGACGGCCGAAAGCCTGCCAAAGTGGAGCGACAAGTACAAATGGCTCGCGTGGCCCGTACTCCGCGGCGGTGCCACGCTCATTCAGTCGATGGGTCTGGGTGTGAAGGCACTCAATTTCTCCGCAAGGATCTGGGAAGAGGACCACGCCGAGAAAGAGACCGTCCAGGAGAAGCTCGTAGAGACCGAGGTTGCACTCGTCTCCGGCAGCGTCGACGATACATTCGGCCTCGCACCTGTTAAGGTCGTGATGCCAGAGAAAAAAGGCGGCGGTGCGACACAGTCAGTGATGGCGATCGGCTCGATCCTTTTCGGACTTCTCTTTAACATTCTTCTATTTTTGGCCGCACCGCTTGTGCTGACCAATCTCGGCTTTATCTGGGCAGGTTGGGCAGATTCACCTGTTCTCGCTGAGGGTGCCGGCTGGCTCGCGACGATCAAAGGCTACGCCTGGGAGGTCAAGCCGCACTCGTGGCTTGCGTTCAATCTCGTGGATGGCCTTATTCGAATGCTCTTCTTCGTGATCATGCTGCTGACGATGTCGAGACTCAAGGACATTCGTCGCGTTTTCGAATATCACGGCGCCGAGCACAAAACGGTCTTCACCTGGGAAAAGGGCCTCGATCTCAACCCTGATAACGCGACCATCCAGCGTCGCCAGCATCCAAGATGCGGCACATCGTTCCTTATGGTGGTGATGCTGGTCGCGATTGTGCTGTTCTCGGTGATAAAGTTCGACGCCTTGTGGATGAATCTCGTCATTCGCATCGCGCTCATGCCGCTCGTCGCGGGACTCTCGTACGAGGTCATCCGCTACGCTGCTAAAAAGGAATCAGGTGCGTTCTTTAAAATAATGACCGCTCCGGGCCTTTGGCTCCAGAACATCACGACTCAGGAGCCCGACAACTCACAACTCGAGGTCGCCATCTACGCCCTCGACGAATCGCTCAAACTCGAGCCGGCCGGAGCAAATTAACCACAGATAAACACAGATGGACACGGATAGGAGTGTCCTTTTATCTGAGTTCATCTGTGTGCATCTGTGGTTTCAAGTTCTTATGTTTGAAAAGCTTGAACAAATAGAAAAGTCCTACAACGAGCTCACCGAGCAGATCTCGCAGCCCGAGTTCATGTCGGACATGTCGACGTATGCCAAGCTCATGAAGCAGCATCGTCAGCTCGGCGAAATCGTCTCAAAGTACCGCGAGGTCAAAAAGATGCAGGACGACCTCACGGGTGCCCGCGATCTGCTTGCGCTTGCCGATGACGAAGACATGCGCGAGATGGCTAATCTCGAGATTGCCGAGATCGAGGACAAGCTGCCCAAAGCCGAAGAGGAGCTTACACTCCTTCTCCTCCCCAAAGATCCCAACGACGAAAAGAACGTAATTCTAGAGATCCGAGCGGGCACCGGCGGCGACGAAGCGACACTGTTCGCCGCCGAGGTGCTACGAATGTACGCCCGCTACGCCGAGCGTCAGCGTTGGAAGTTTGACGTGATGGAGGTGTCCGACACCGGCGTCGGGGGTATCAAGGACGCGGTCGTGATGATCGAGGGCGACAGCGTCTACTCCAAAATGCGTTTCGAGTCTGGCGTTCACCGTGTCCAACGCGTCCCTGCGACCGAGTCGAGCGGCCGCATCCACACCTCCGCGATCACGGTCGCTGTACTGCCCGAGGCTGAGGAGGTCGACGTACAGATCGACCAAAACGATCTCCGCATCGACACGTTCTGCTCGTCGGGTCCTGGCGGCCAGTCCGTCAATACTACGTACTCCGCCGTCCGCATAACGCACCTGCCGACCAACACCGTCGTCTCGATGCAGGACGAAAAGTCGCAGATCAAGAATCGCGAAAAAGCCATGCGCGTCCTTCGCGCACGTCTGCAGGAGATCGAGGAGCAAAAACAGCACGACGCCCTCGCGAGCGAGCGAAAATCCATGGTCGGGTCCGGCGACCGCTCCGAAAAGATCCGCACCTACAACTTCAAGGAGAACCGCGTCACCGATCACCGCATCGGAATGACCGTTCACCAGCTCGACCTCGTAATGGAAGGCGATCTCGACCAATTCGTCGAAGCACTTCGCACACACTATCAAACCGAGAAACTCAACGCCGAGGCCGTCGCGGCGTAAGTTGTTGTATACTCCGAGGTGCTCACGAATGCGGGCCGCATGCCCGCATTCTTGTGTTTAGAGATGCCGCCCCCGACCAAGCTCTACCTCATCCGGCACGGCCAGTCGGCGAATAACGCCGAGGGGCGTTTTGGCGGCCACAGCTCGACGCCTCTTTCCGATCTTGGCGAGGAGCAGGCCGAGCGAACCGCAAAGATGCTTGCCGCCGAGGGCATC
>JBJMGO010000169.1:0-7422 GCA_045807825.1 Pyrinomonadaceae bacterium
AGGGCCGACAATGATCCGCTGCATCCCGGTGTCGTGAATCCTGCTCAGCAGGGTGTCGTTTGCCTTATCGGGACGACATGCCCGAGCGGGCCTCCGGACACACGAAACCTGCTCGATTTTAACGAGCTCACCGTCGACTCCGCCGGCAGGGTCACCGCTGTGTATGCCGACGGATGCAACTTTGACCATCCATGCATCGGCATCAACGACAACAGCGCCGACCGCACCGGGAATCAAGGTGTCGCGCGGATCACGATCATTCGGCAACGAGGTGGGACGAGGCTGTTCCGTGCATTCGATCCACCGCCGGGACCGCCGAGCAATACGTTCGTCGAGGCACAGCCGGCGCAAAAGGGCGTGCAGGTCCTTTGGGGTACTCCGGCAACGAACGGTGCACCGATTAGAGAATATCGTGTCTACCGAGGCAGTGCAGGCAAGCCGGAGCGGCTCGTCAGCACGACTGGACCGTCAACGAACACTATCGTTGACAAGCAGGGTAAGCCGGGTGATTACTACCAGGTCACGGCCGTCAACAGCTATGGCGAGAGCCGCAAGGCTGTGAAGGCAGTGGTCAGGCGCAAGCAGAGCAACGCTCGAACACAAGGAGGGAAGTAACAATGCGACACAAAACATTCTTCGAGCGTAAAGCGATCACATTGGGGGCCGCGGCCGCCATCATATTCACGGTCGCAGGGGCCAAAGCGTTCGGCGCGAGCTTCACCGTAAGCAATCTGAACGACTCGGGAGCGGGCAGTCTTCGCCAGGCGATCCTGAGCGCAAATGCGGCGGGCAACAGCGGCAACACGCCGGACGAGATACATGTGCAGACAGGTCTCGCCCCGGGCACTATCGATCTGCTTTCGCCCCTTCCCGCAGTGACGGATGCGGTCCGCATCATCAACGACGGCACGGGCAGCGGGCGCATCCAGCTTAATGGCCTCGCCACGCGAAATCAGGCAGTGTTGTCGATCGGACTGGACTTTGAGGCTCCGAATTGTGCAACGGCGAGCCCGGCTTGTGAGCTCTGGGGGTTCGCGATCAATCGTTTTGGTGAGGCGGGCATTCGCGTGGGCCTTCACACGGACAACCTCATCATCACGCAAAATTACATCGGGACAGACATCGACGGAGCCACGACAAACTGCACGGATGCGAATAACAACGCCATCTCGTGCGGCAATTTCAACGAGGGCATCCTTATCGCCGGCGCTCAGAACGTGCGGATCGGAACCGACGCCACCACACCCGACGCGGGATGTCCGCTACCCGCACCGTGCGGTCATTCGAATACTATCGGCGGTAATCTCGGCAAAGGCATCGTCGTCGGCAACGGCTATGACGCGGGCAACAATCTCGTTGGCGGATCGGCGATCATCCGTAACAACTACATAGGTATCTCAAACGGATTTCCGAGCAGTGGAGCTGCCATAGGCAACGCCGGTGACGGCATTCTGATCGCGGGCACCTCAAATAATCAGATCGGCGGCACCACGAATAACTCGCCGAACTATATCGGGTCGAATGGCTACAACGGTATTGAGATCGTCCCCGACACCGGGTCCGTGAATACACCGGCTTCGAACAACACCGTTCAAGGCAACGTCATCGGTCAGACACCCGGCTCCGCGACCGCACGTGGGAACTCAGGGAGCGGTATCGTCGTTCGCGGGTCCAACAACCTGATCGGCGGCACAACCGCCGCCGCTCGTAACGTGGTCGTTTCGAATGCCGTCGCCGGCATCGCGATCAGTGGCGGGCTGGCCGGCGGCAACACAGTCCAAGGGAATCTCGTGGGCGTCGCCTCCAACGGCACAACGGCCCTCGGAAATCTGGTCGCTGGAATTCAGGTGTCGCAGTACGCTACCGGAAATACGATCGGCGGCAGCGGCGGTACCGCAGGGTCGTGTACCGGCCCCTGCAATCTGGTCGCGAATAACGGTTCCGCAACCGCGCAGTCTGCCAAGGCCGGCGTTTACGTCGATCAGACGGCGAGTACCGGCAACACTGTCCGCGAAAACTCTATTTTCGGCAACGGCAGCGGAACGGGCATCGGCATCGATGTCGGAGCTCCCGGTGCGACCGCCAACGATGCGGGTGACACGGACAACGTGCAAAATTCGCCCACGCTGTCGTCGGCAAGCACCTCGGGATTCATCAATGGGAGTTTGTCGAGCACGCCAAATACGTCGTTCACGATCGATTTTTACCTAAACCAATCCTCAGACGCGGGGCCGATGGACCAAGGCCGCACCTGGATCGGATCGAAGCAGGTGACCACCGATGGCTCCGGCAGCGTGAGCTTTAATTACACGGTAACTGGCGTGACAATGGCACAGGGCCAGAATGTCACGGCTACGGCGACTCGAGGCGCTTTCACCAGCAGGCCGAATGCTCCCACGGCGCCTTCTGCGGGAAGTACGTCGGAGTTCTCAAACGGCATCCCTGTTACCAACATAACAACTGCGGCCAGTGTTTCGGTCAGCGGGCGTGTGACCACTGCCTCGGGTTCTGCGGTGAGCGGTGCGGTGATCACGATGACCGGCCAGAACGGCAAGTCGATGACCGCGAGAACAAACGCCTTCGGTTACTTCACGTTTACCGAGATTCCGAGCGGGGACGCATATGTTGTAGGGACGGAGAGGAGAGGGTTCGCCTTTGACAGCTTCCTCCTACAGGTAAGGGACAGCCTCACTAACCTTAGTATCAAGGCTAAGTAGTAGAGGCAGTGGACCTAAGCAGAAAGGCACAGCCGCTTAGCTAGCGGCCGTGCCTTTCTGCTTTTAAATGGTCGGGGCGAGAGGATTCGAACCTCCGACCTCACGGTCCCGAACCGTGCGCTCTACCAGGCTGAGCCACGCCCCGTCAAACAAGGTATGAGTGTAGGTGACAGGCTCTGGCGTGTCAATGAAGAAAGCTGGTCGCCCTAAAATATTCGCGGCGGTATTTCGCCCGGTCCACCCGGCTGCGGGTCCTGAACGGGCTGTGGTGTCGGCTCCGCCGGAACCGGATCGCTCACGGGATACGGGTCCGGCAGGTCCGGCGGCATCGGATCTGGCGTCGTTGGGCCCGGATGCGGCTCAATGGGATCTGTCGGATCAAAAGGTGTTTGCGGGCCGTCGTACATTAACCACATGGAGATGGAGAATAGCGGCCCGTCGCGACCGGGAGTGTCGGTTTGGTTACAAAGCTTCTTCTCTTGACGCTTCTGCTTTTGACCTAAGAGTTGCGAGTGCCAGACCCATGATCATGTAAAACGTCATCGCGACCTCGCTGTCGCCCCAGTTATAGTGGACAAATCCGGCAAGCAAAAAACCGACCGTGCCGCCCAACGCGCCTAGTAAAATGCCGCGCTCCGGCCATCCAAAGTCGCCTCCGCGGTACCCGCGCCACAGCATCGTGAGATAGATAGCCATCCAGGCAAGCCATGCAATGAGCGTCGGAATACCGCGTTCGAAAGCAAGCTCGATATAGTCCGAGTGCATGTGCCCGAGCGGGATCTGCCCGTTTTGAAACATATGCCACTCCGGCCAGCGTTTTGTCACCGAGTCCATGCCCACACCGACGAGCATGTTTCGAGGACTCGAGACGATAATATTCCCCGCCTCCTGCCAAACGATCAGCCGCCACTGCGTGGAACCGTCGCTTGTGTCCACAACCCCGACCTGCCGTTTTTGCTGCAGATACCATACGCCGCCGATAGCGAGCGGGATCGCAAGTGCAGCGGCGATCAGAACGGTCTTTTTCGACCTCCCGATCAGCACCATCACGGCTGTTGAACCAAGCAGCCCTGCCCATGAGGCCCGCGTGATCGTCAGGAACATCGCCACACCATAGCCGAGGATCGCCACCGCAAGCGCAATGCGTTCTCTGGTCAAGCCGCCGTAGAATGCTAAAAACAACCCGATCGCGAGTGATGTCACGAGCTGCAGCATTTCGGAGTAGGTGACGTAATGCCCGTAAAAGCCGGACGCGCGGGTATCACGTCCTTTTTGCCATTCGGTAACGCCCAGTCCCAGGTCACTCGGCCCGCCGTTGTAGTCGCCCACCCGCACCATTTGGGTGATAACGAGCTCGTGGCGGTACCAGGTCATCTCCGCGTCAAAGCCGCCGGGGTGTTTCGCGTTGACCGTCTGCAGATCTGCCGGCGTGTTTATCCCCTGACGGTCGATCCGCCACAGAGTGTCGCCCTCTATGACACCTGCCGCTCTCAGTGGACTGTCGGGTGTCATGGCGATGATCTTCAAATTCTGGCCGCGGACCAAGAAGAAGAGCGTGCCCAATACCGAGACGAAACACCCTATGAGCAGCAGCGTCACGGCCCGTCGCCTAAACTTCTCATCCTTTGCCTGCTCAGCTATGAGATATGCAATGGATACGAGTCCGACCGGCACGAGCTTTCTTATCGATATCACCTGCTCGAATGAGAAGATCGACGACACCACCGTCAGTCCCAAAAACACGAACATCGCGATCTCGAGCTTGTCATGCCTTAGCCGCGGGCGGTAAACAATGAGCCTCAGCAGCCAAAACAGCAGAGCGAATGACCACGCGATCTGGGTCGCGGCGATCGACAGCGGACCCGCAAAGACGAGCAAAAGGAGACACGCCTTTATGGCAGTGTCAAAATACCCTTTGAATCTGAGACTATTTCCTGCTTCCGACATCTAATTCCGCCTGCAAGTCGAACTTATCCGTACGTTCACCACAATGGCTTTTGGTGAGTATATTGAGATTCGTAACATTTCGCACATCGATCGGGACGGCTGGTCTATAATGCCGTAAAGCAAATGGTAAAACACTTCAGGCATACGGTCCGCGCGGGTGCTTTTTGCGCCGCGCTGTTGGTCGGCGGCTTCGTCCTCCTCTTTCACACATCGGCGGCACACTCAGACCCGATAGTCGGTCTGCTCAAGCTGCCGGCTCCGCCTCCGTCGAATCCTCTTGTACACTCAACCGGCTCCAGGATCGATAAGATCAACGGCCGCGAAAAGGCTCCCAACGACAATGCGCCGATCAATGAGCTGCTCGAGTACTGGACCGTCGAGAGCGCGGCTTACAACAACCTCCGCTACAACGAGGAGCCGACTGACCGTACGCGCGACCGTCTGCTCCGCGAGGTGCAGCAGGACCCGAAACTCCTGGCAGGCTTGATCAATGCATTCAACGACGATCCAAAGGTAGCTGACGCTATCTACGAGATCTACAACCGCGAGGGCACGAGCGGTGCTCTCGATCGTGATACGCGAAAGACGGTTCGCGACTGGCTGATGTATCACAGCTCGTACTTTGGTCAGGACCTTGAGCATCTCGCCTCGCAGGCGGGTGATTCAAACGGTTACGTTTCCAATCAAGAAGAGCTCCTAGCACTTACCCGAGTAGACTTCGACCGTGCTCGGCCGATCATAGATCGCCTTTACAGCAGTCCGGATCAGAAGGTCAGCCGCGTGCTTGCTCAGTGGGCTCTCTATCGCCACGCGCTCGCGGGGGGCTCGTCAATAGACGCGGATCGCTACCGCAAGGAGCTTCAGGATGTCGTCCAGGACAAGAGCGCGCTTCCCGGAGCACGGGATCTGGCGATCGATGCGCTATCGGAGGAAAAGGATTGGCCCGGCCGCGATGAATGGTACGTCTCAATGCTCGGCGATGAGACGCTCTCGGAGCTAAAGGTCAATGGTCAGACCTACACCGGCCTGACGACGATGATGATGGTGACGCCGTCGGAGCGGCTGGTGCCAAAGATGATCGAGCTGCTAAAGGGCAGCGATCCGGTCGTTCGCGGGAATGCGGTAAAGAACCTGATCATAAAGGTCGAGGACGGAGGTCCCGAGGTCGTCCGTGCATTGCTGCCATGGCTAGAGGACGAGAAGTGGGCAAAAGACACCGGTGACACTCGCGCCGCGATAGTGCGCAAACTCGCCGAGGTCGAGATGCCGGAATCCGTTCCGGGATTGATCAAGGTGCTGGAAGAGCACCGCACCGTCGTGGTGCCGAAGGACGCTGTCGCTGGCATGGGCGTCGGCAATACCATTCGAAGCATGGCGAACGTGAATGCCGATGTCGTGCAGGAGATCCGGCTTGCCTCCAACATGAACGCTAACTCGGCGGCCGGCGGTGTGCCTGCGGAGTTCTATCCCTACCGGTCGGCGGCCGTTTACGCACTAACAAAACAAAAAGATCCGCGAGCCGTGCCTGCACTCAAACGGACGCTCAATTCGATAGAGAGCTGGGAACGCGAGAGTGTCGTCAAGGCTCTCTTCGTCAGCGGCGGCTTTACGCTCAATGAGCAGCTCGACGCATTCGACACCGCCGCACGAGGAGCTGAGGAAAGCGCCGTCAGGTACGCCAGGGCCAACACCAACGCCGTGAACACCACCGCCTACTCCGGAGCTGCCTATGCAAACACGCTAGCCGAGCAGAACAAACCGCTAACGCCTCGCGAGCTTCGTCAGATGCTTGGCGCGGTTATCTTGACAACGCCCGACGTCTCCGACGAGCTTGCTCGCGCGGTTGTCTCGCGGATCGAGGACTATGACAAGCGTGACCCGGCGATGGCGGAGGCGTATCGCAGGATCGTTCTGCAGTGGCCGAATCCGGCTGTCAACATGCTCTTCCTGCGAGACACGAAACGCGATATGGAGAATGTGGACACGCTGATCCGCCTGCTGAGCCAACGCAAGCAGCTTCGCGAAAAGCAGTCTGCCGACGTTTCCGATTTAAGGACGGGTAGCCAGCGCGCGATCGGCATCGCCGCATGCATCTTTGATGATAAGAACGATTACGAGACCATTCTCGACTCGGGTACGCCGGAGGCAAAAGCAGCGCTTCTCGCATGCGGCCGCATGATCCGCGCACAGCTCACTGTCCAAAAGGTCATTCCACTGCTCGCTGCCAAAGAGCCGCTGCTCGCCCTGGCCGCGGATCAATACCTCGAGAGCGAGGACTCGCCGGCGGCGCGAGCCGCCGTCCTGGCGCGTCACCAGAATGAGGCGCGGATCATGGGTGCGATGACGACCTTTAAGGGAGCAGGAGCGGCCGACGCGGGCGACGACGGTAACTACGAGACGCTTGCCGCGTTATATCAGAGTCTCGGCGACTCGTCACTCTACAACGGATGGTCCGGTACGGGTAACGATCCAGAGCTTGAGCAGGTCGAGAAGCGACTTCAGGACGAGGTCAAACACGACCCAAAGCTCGTCGGCATCTACGGCTACGATAAAAACTACATCCGCATCTACGCCGACAAAGCCGTGTACTCGTTTGAGGAGGACGACTCGCGTTATCACGAGCGCCAGCTTACGCATGAGGAATTTGAGGACATCAAATCCTACCTCGCTAGCAACCGCGCGGACGAGCTGCCGCCGTTCCTCTTCTGCGGCGGGCAGTATTGCACTTCAAAAGAGCTGCTGATGATCGGTCGCAACG
>JBJMGO010000170.1:0-4377 GCA_045807825.1 Pyrinomonadaceae bacterium
ATCGACCGCGAGGGCCGCGTAGCCTACAAAGGCAGCGGCTGGGACCGCACTACGCAACTCAATTCCGCTATAGGCAGCCTATTAGGCAAGTAGCTCGCTTTGCCTTGACATGCGCCTTGTATAGGCCCTAAATAGGGCCTATGAAATTAGCCATCGTCGCCCTGTCAGCGATATTCCTCTTTGCTCTCTCTACCGGCGCACAGTCCCTCCAGCCCAATTTCGTCGCCCTCGATATGGCCGGCAACCGTGTCGACCTTTCGCAGCTTCGCGGCAAGGTTGTTGTCATTAATCTATGGTTCATCGGCTGTCCAAACTGCATGGACGAGATCAAGCAGCTGAATGAGCTCGTCGGTGAATATAAAGGCAAGCCGGACGTGGTGTTTCTCGGTCTCGCGTCTAGCCAAAAGCCCGCTCTGGAGAAATTCCTCGTCACCAATCCATTCAACTACACGATCCTGCCAAACGCGCAGATGATCATCCTCACTAAATTCGGCTCGCCGGACAAAAACGGTGAGATCAATGTCCCGTTCCCGATGCACTATGTCATCGACCGCGAGGGGAAGATCGTCGTCAAAGAACAAGGCATCAAAGGCGTGGACGCGGTGCGGAACGAGCTGAAGAAGCAGGTGAAGTGAAAAAGTGAGAAGTGAGAGGTGAGAACTGAGAACTTAGAAGTGAGCCTCGGACTCCGTCATTAGTTCTCAGCCACCGGTTATCATGAATCACTTGTCTGTCAGTTATCAGTTATCAGTTCTTGGTTCTCAGTTCTCAGTTATTTCGATATAATTCTCCACTTCGCCCCTGATGCGGAGGGGTAGCCTAATTGGTAAGGCAGTAGTCTTGAAAACTACCGCGCGTAAGCGCTTGCAGGTTCGAGTCCTGTCCCCTCCGCCATCTCCTTGAACAAATAGAAAGTTTTTTGTTGCCCCTCACGCGGGATTCGTTTACGCTACTGAATGAGCATTCATTCATATGGCACGAAACAGCCAGGCTGCGGCGTCAGCGACCGCCGCGGATAAACGGGAACTCATCCTTGGCGCTGCGACTCGCGTCTTTGCGCAAAGCGGGTATTTCAATTCCAAGGTGGCCGATGTAGCCGCGGAGGCCGGCATCGCGGACGGGACGGTCTATCTCTACTTTAAAAGCAAGGATGAGATCCTGCACTCGATCTTTGATCGCGCGATGGAGAAGTTCATCGGCGAGGGCCGCCGGCAGCTCGCGGATTGGGCAACACCTGTCGACCGGCTGCGAAAGATCGCGGAATTACACCTCGAGCGGCTCGGCGCGGACCGTGACCTCGCGATCGTCTTCCAGGTCGAGCTTCGCGGGTCGATCAAGCACATGCAGGAATTTTCGGCGGCGGGGTTTGCGGAGTACCTGGACATCATTCGCGAAACGATCGAGGCGGGGCAGAAGAGCGGCGATCTTCGCAAAGATGTTAAGCCGATAGTCGCGGCAAAGGTCCTCTACGGCTCCCTCGATGAGATGGTCACAAATTGGGTACTCTCCAGCCGCTCCTATCCTCTCGCGCCGATGGCCGGCGAAGTTCTCAAGATCTTTTTTGACGGAATACAGGCAGGATGAATCAGGCGGCGGAGCATTTGACGGATCTTGTGGGGGCGACCCCTGCGCCGCAGTCATTTGCCGAGCCGACGACGCTGCCGGAGCTGTTTAGAAGAGCCGCGGCGGAATTCGATATTCCCAACGCTCTCAACTACAAGGCCGACGGGGAATGGCGGCCCATCTCATCGCGTGAGTTCCTAACGCGAGCCGAGAACGTCGCGTTAGGGCTGTTATCCCTTGGACTCACGCGTGGCGACCGGGCCGCCATCCTCGCGCCAAACTCACCGGAATGGACGATCGCCGACGCGGGCTGCCAGCTTGCAGGTATCGTCGACGTGCCGATCTACACGACGCTGGCTCCGGAGCAGGTCCGTTACATTATTGAGAATTCAGGATCACGCGTGCTCTTTATCGAGAATGCCGCCGCGTATGAGCGCGTGCGCGAGGGCGTAGCGAACTGTAGCTCTTTGGAGAAGGTCATCTTCTTTCGAGGGCCGGCCGTAGGAGAGAGCGATCTGACCATTAGCGATCTTGAGGAGTCAGGAGACTATCGCCGCGCGATAGACCCACTGTCGGTTGAGACTTTGGGCCGTGAGACCCGCCCTCAGGACCTCGCAACTCTGATCTATACGAGCGGCACGACCGGCGAGCCAAAGGGCGTGATGCTCACGCATGCAAACCTTGTTTCAAATGCTCACGATGCGTCCGAGCCGCATTCTTTTGACGGCGTTGACACGACGCTCTCGATCCTGCCGCTGTCGCACGTTTTTGAGCGGACGGGAATGTACGTTTACATTCGCTATGGAATGCGTGTGCATTTTGCCGAGTCTATCGACCGAGCCGCCGACAATCTTAAAGAGGTGCGGCCGACGCTCTTTATCGGCGTGCCGAGGATCTTTGAGAAGGTCTATGAGAGAGCTCGACTCGCCGCGCTGGAAGGTGGTCGCGTGAAGGCCGGTATATTCGATTGGGCGATCGACGTCGCGAAGCAGCACGCACGCCACACAGCCGTTGGTAAGACAGTGCCGGTGCCGCTTGCGGCGAAGCACGCGTTTGCGGACAAGCTGGTTTATTCAAAGTTTCGCGAGTTTTTTGGCGGACGGCTGCGCCACTGCATCACGGGCGGGGCAGCATTGTCCGACGAGATATATTTGATCTTTACCGGGGCGGGCGTGTCGATAATGCAGGGCTACGGTCTGACCGAGACGTCACCGGTGATCTCGACGAATTTTCCGCGTTCATTCAAGATCGGCACGGTGGGTAGGCCGATAAGAAATGTTGAAGTTCGGATCGCGTCTGACGGCGAGGTCGAGGTGCGGGGCCCCGGAGTAATGCGTGGGTACTACAAGCGTGACGATGCCAACGCGGAGGTTTTTACCCACGACGGTTGGCTCCGCACCGGTGATGTGGGACATCTGGACGACGACGGGTACCTCGTCATTACAGATCGCAAAAAGGAGCTTTTCAAGACCTCAGGCGGCAAGTACATCGCACCCGCTCGGATCGAGCAAATGCTCCGAGCCTCGCCATTCATCAGTCAGGCCGTGCTTGTGGGCAACGGGCGCAAATTTCCTGCGGCGTTGATCGTGCCGGACTTCAACATGCTTGCGTCCTACGCACGCCTAAAAGGTTTGGACGCCACGACTCCTACTGAAATGTGCCGCAGCGAACACATCCACGATCTGGTCTCGCGACAGATCGACTCCGTCACCTCGGGACTCTCGCAATTCGAAAAGATAAAGAAGTTTGCCCTGCTCGATCACGAATTAACTGTCGATGCCGGCGAGCTGACACCCACCCTCAAAATAAAACGTCGCGTTATCGATGACCGATACCGCGACGTTATCGAGAGTCTCTACCGAGACGTCTAACTAGTACAAAACTCTATAGCCGACACTGGTCGTGACGCTGCTGAGAGCACCTTTGCCCGCGCCCATGGCAATGTTGAGGATCGTTTTTCCGATACTGTCCTTTGCTTTGCCGACCTCGACCTCATCGTATGGTTGGAGAAACGGGTCCTTTGCCTTGTTAGCCTTGATGAGGTCGAGATTCGCACTGATGGTCTCGATCTCCGTGGAATTTGGCTTGCGCCGATAGATCTTTACGTCCTTGGTTTGTGCACCCTGCCTCACGCCGCCGACTTTTGCGATCGCCTCTGTCAGGGTGGTTCCACCGTCTTTAAGGTAGATACCCTGGGATGAATTGACCTCGCCCGTTATGTAAACGGGAGAAGCTTTTTCGACAACGATAATATCTCCGGGGTAGATGACAGGGTTAGCCTCTGGCTTGTTAGCCTTAATATCGGTGAGGCTGTAGTGTCTCGACGGCGTGTCAGTCGGATCAGTCGATAGCGAAGCCCAGTCCGCTTCCTTGTCGTCCTCTGCACATAGGGGTTTCTGTGTTCTAAAGACCTCCACAGTACCGCCCGCCTCCTCCTCCTTAATACCGGCTCCGGCGAGCAGCTCCACAAGCCGCGCCCGACGCATGAGTTTTACGGGCTGTGAGTTCATCACCTCGCCATAGATGGTCACGGGTGGCCGACTATTCTGTTCCGTAACACGAAGATTGAACTGCGGATTGCGAAGGTACCTCGCCAAGACCTGCTTCATGTCGGATCGGAGCTGTCTCTCGGTCTTGCACCTAGCGTCCAACGGCTGCTCGTCAAACGGAACGTTGATCCTGCCGTCCTCGTCCACACGTGTAGCAAAATCAAACTCCGGCTCACCGACAACCTTGATAGTGATCTCGTCCCCAGGTCCTATCTGATAACCCTTGGCCTTGTCCATGTCGACGGGCATCTGCGCCGGGGTCACC
>JBJMGO010000171.1:0-1945 GCA_045807825.1 Pyrinomonadaceae bacterium
GCTGCTAGCGATCCTGATGGACGCTTACACTGAGAAAACGACAGACAAAGGCGAGACGCGCGTCATTCTAAAACTCACTCCCGAAATGGCACCGATCAAGGTCGCCGTTCTGCCGCTTGCGAAGAATAATGAGGACATCGTTGCGATGGCAAAACGGCTGAAGCAAACCCTCCAGCCACAAATGCGGACCGTGTACGACGACACCGGCGGCATCGGCAAACTGTACGCTCGGCAGGATGAGATCGGTACGCCATTCTGCGTGACGGTCGATCACGATTCGCTCGAGGACAATGCTGTCACGGTGCGGCATCGCGACACGTGGGAGCAGGAGCGTATTTCAACCGACCAACTGCATGGCTATTTATCTGCACGATTGACTTGATGTCAAAAAGTGCATATGTCGAGGATCTCAGAAAAAAGATAGGTCACGATCTGCTGCTCATTCCCGGAGTGGCCGCGATCATTCGCGATCGTGAGGGCAGGATATTGCTGCAGCGGACGAAGTCCGGCTACTGGAATCTGCCCGCGGGTGCTATCGATCCGGGCGAAAAACCCGCGCAGGCGATCGTGCGGGAGGTTTTTGAGGAGACGGGTCTCGTGGCACGGCCGGTCTCACTAATCGGTGTTACCGGCGGGCCGCCGGAGGCGAGGACGGAGTACGAGAATGGCGATCTTGTTGAATCGACAACCACTATCTTCGCCTGCGAGATCGTCGGCGGCGAGTTAAAGCCGCAGGACGATGAGACACTCAAGCTAGGGTATTTTGCTGTGGACGAAATGCCGCAGATCCCGGCGGAGTACAAGCGCGAGATCTTCGCGATCGAGGGATCGGCTGCGTTCTTTGAGTGGAATGACGAGTGGCTTGCGAAGGCCCGTGAGTGACTAGGCCTCGACCTCGGTCTGCTGCGCGGGAAGTCCTTTCTTTCGGTTGCCGTACAATTTCTCGCGGATCGGCTCCGGATAACGCGTGCCGAAGAAGAAATCGAGTACGCCGCTGGACGTTCCAAAACCGCCTTTCATCCCACGCTTCGTGTGGTGATACATGTGGTGTCGTCGCATGTATCGCAAGTACGGATTCTGAAAATTATAGTAGTGCGTCGTGTGGTGCACCCACTCCTCAACGATATATCCGAGGAAGAAGGTTGCGGCGACCACCGATGCTGTAAACGGCGGGAAAAGCCAGATGCTTAGCGGTGCGAACGGGATGAAAAGCATCAGCATGTCCCGCAGGCGTCCACTTGTGTGATTGCCGTCAAACGGGCGTTCGTGATGCTGGAAATGCATCGGATCGAGAAACTTATTCGCGAGCCACGTGTAAGGGAATTTGTACCACACGTACGACACATTAAAGTGCGAGTGGAGGACGTAGCGGTGCGAAAAATATTCAAAGGACATCCACAGCACAGCGCCCACCGGGAAAAATGCCAGTGCCCTGAGCGTATAGCCGGAGTAGACCGCCCATCCCATGATTATCAGGAAGAACGGGAGGTAGACCGAGGTTGTGCTCAGGATCTTGCGGCGCGAGATCTTTTCCTGTGCACGACGGTAGGTGCGATAGGTTGCCGGATCACGATCGCGGCGTTGTTTGACTGCTGTGGCTTCCATCGAAAGAGAGACTCGCGGGTAAGGTGAAGATTATACGTCAGTTACAGCGATGTCAAGTCCATCGTTTACCATGAGAAGCGTGAGGGAATTGCCCGCGAATGTTCTAGCTCTAGCGACCGCCATCGCCGCGGCCGGAGGGCGTGCGATGCTCAACGGCGGGTGCGTTCGCGATCCGCTGCTGACGCCGCCGCAGGAGACAAAAGACTGGGATATCGAGGTCTACGGGATCGAGCCAAGTGAGCTGCGCGGTCTGCTGGACGAATTTGTCAGAGCTAACCGAGAGAGCGGTCCGTTGAGTGTCGTCGGCGAGGCATTCTCGGTCTACAAGCTCGGGCAGCAC
>JBJMGO010000172.1:0-12115 GCA_045807825.1 Pyrinomonadaceae bacterium
ACAAAAATTCACAACAATACTATAATACGTAAACTATCCAATAGAAGAGAACTCCCGCACTGAGTGCTCCCAGAACAGGTGCCAGCCAAAAGAGCCACAACTGAGAAAGGGCCCATCCGCCCGCAAAGATCGCAGGCCCCGTGCTTCGCGCCGGATTGACCGACGTATTGGTGACGGGTATCGAGATCAGATGGATCAGCGTGAGGCAAAGACCGATGGCTATCGGGGCAAAGCCTGCCGGAGCGGATCTGTGCGTTGCGCCGAGTATGACGACGAGGAAAAAGAACGTCATCACTACCTCTGTGACAAAACACGCCACGATATCGTACTGGCCCGGTGAGTGGTCGCCGAATCCATTCGATGCGAAACCGCCTGCGAGCGAAAAGCCCGTCTTGCCGCTTGCGATCAGATATAGGACGGCCGCTCCGGCTATCGCGCCGATGACCTGGGCCACGATGTAGGGAATTACGTCCTTGGACGGGAACCTTTTTCCTGCCCATAAACCCAGCGTGACCGCTGGGTTGAGATGACATCCCGATATATGACCGATGGCAAAAGCCATCGTCAGTACCGTGAGGCCGAATGCAAGTGCTACCCCGGCAAAACCAATGCCGAGGGTTGGATAGGCCGCTGCCAAGACCGCGCTCCCGCAACCACCGAGCACGAGCCATAGCGTTCCAATGAATTCCGCCGATAACCGTTTAGAAAGTGTCATGTTGTGACCTCCTTAGGATCCGTGGAAGACGAACGTCCTCTTTTCGACGTGGGATTTCAAAGAACAACTGGCGGAGAGGGTGGGATTCGAACCCACGGAACCCTTTCGGGTTCAACGGTTTTCGAGACCGCCCGATTCAACCACTCTCGCACCTCTCCGTATGCGAACTCTTGATTCTACGGTCTCGCCCGTGATTAGGCAAGCGTATGATCAGGCTCGCCGCACTCTAAAGAAGTCCTGTATCAGTCGCCGGCAGTCCTGCTCCATAATGCGGCCGGTGACCTCCATTCGATGATTCAAAACCTCGCTGTCGCAGATGCGAAAGTGCGTCTCAACGGCCCCAAACCGCTCGTCACGAGCGCCATAGACCAGCCGCGATATTCGAGCATTGACTAGGGCTCCGGCGCACATCGCGCAAGGCTCGACAGTCGTGTAGATCGTGCAGCCATTTAATCTGTAGTTCCCGAGCCCCTGTCCGGCGTTGCGAAGAGCGATGATCTCCGCATGCGCAGTGGGATCAGACCTGGTTATCGGCTGGTTGTAACCCGTCGCAATCATCCCACCATCCGAACCGACGATCACGGCTCCGACAGGGACCTCGCCCGACTTTTCCGCCTCGTGTGCGAAGTTGAGCGCCATGATCATCCAGTCTTCGTCTGTCTTTCGCATCTTTGGATAGAGTTTAGCCGAGCGCACGCATTTGATTGCATCGATAAGGCAACGGGTCTAGAATTGAGAGCCCAGCTACAGGACACCTCTAACAGAATCACGGCAGCAAATGCTGCCTGGTTCATAAAAGAGGCAGTACTTTACGTCTTATGAATAAATTCCGACAATTGCCACTCATCTTTCTCCTGGCTTTATTGTCGCTGTCGGGCTTGGCTCTGCCGTCAGTGGTCGGCCAGGCCGCTGTAGCGGCCCCGAGCCAAAAGGCCGGCGCGTCCGAGATCCTTGAACTGGAGCTCGACAGCAAGTTGATGGGACGCGAAATGCCGTATCGCGTAGTGCTGCCAACCGGTTATAAGGAGCGAAGCGCAGTGTCCTCCCGTTATCCGGTCATATACCTCCTTCACGGTCTGACAGGCCATTACAAAGACTGGACGGACAAAACAAAGATCGCCGAATATAATTCGAGGTTTGACTTCATCATCGTCACGCCCGAGGGCGACAACGGCTGGTATACCGACTCTGCGTCCAAATCGACCGAGAAGTACGAAAGTTACATTGTTAAGGAGCTTATTCCGCAAGTCGACGCTAAATTCAGGACGCTTGCCGATCGGGAGCATCGTATTATCGCCGGACTCTCGATGGGAGGATACGGCGGACTGAAATTCGGTTTGAAATACCCAGAGATGTTTTCGCTCGCGGGCAGTTTTAGCGGTGCGCTTACGGCCCCAGACCTGGACGCCGAAATCCCTGCGGATACGCCGGCAACAACATTTTTTGGCATCATCCGCAGCAGCGTAATAGCTGCCTTCGGTCCTAAAGATGCCGAGGGGCGGAAGTCCAATGACATTTATAAACTGGTGAGGGGCCTGCGGCCAGAGAAGCTGAAAGACCTACCTTTTCTATACGAATCATGCGGTACGGAGGATGCCCTGATCGCGAGTAACCGGGCCTTTATGTCCCTGCTTGCAGAAAGGAAGATACCGCATGAATACCGCGAACACCCCGGGCGCCACGATTGGGTGTTCTGGGACGATCAGATTCGCGAGTTCATGATGGTGGCAGACCGGCACGTCAAGAATAAAATTTAACAATGCTCAATTTTGCGATCGAGACCGCGCGGGACGCGGGGCGGATACTGCTCGAGAGATACGGACGCACTCACACCGTTACGAAGAAGGGCGACATAAACCTCGTCACGGAAGCGGATCTTGCCTCGGAGGAACTGATCATTGAGCGGATAAAGTCGCATTTTCCAAAGCACGCCGTTTTGGCCGAGGAATCGGGCAGTACGATCGCCGTCGATGGCCTGATGGAATGGAAGTGGATAATCGACCCGCTCGACGGCACCACCAATTTCGCCCACGGCTATCCGTGTTTTGCGGTGACGATCGCGTGCGAGCACGACGGCCATCTGGTCGTCGGCGTTACACACGATCCCACGCGTAGTGAAACGTTTGCTGCCGAGCGAGGTAAAGGAGCGACGCTCAACAACAAACCGATACATGTGTCGGAGACTGAGCAGTTGAGCGAGGCGTTGATCGTGACCGGATTCCCGTACGACTTTAAGAAGCGGGAGAATTTTTCGCGGCACCTGACGAGGTTTCTTCTCGAGAGCCGCGGGGTTCGTCGCGACGGATCGGCCGCGATCGATATGGCATACGTCGCGTGCGGACGGTTCGATGGGTTTTGGGAAGAAGGCTTGAATCCATGGGACATGGCGGCCGGCGTGCTGCTCATTGAGGAAGCGGGCGGTCAGGTCACCGGCTACGGCGGGTCGACATTCGACATCTACAATCCACCAGTGCTCGCCACTAATGGCCTCATTCACACCCAAATGGCCTCTATCCTTGCCTGAAAACGGGCCTGTGATAGTCTCTTAACATTTCCTATGTCGTGGTTTAAACGTGACAAGCCCAAGATCGAGGGCGCAGAGTCTGATGAGGAGCGCACGGTCAAAACCGAGGGCATTTTCGTCAAATGTCCTGAGTGCGAGAACGCCCTATATAAACGTGAGCTGACGGAGTCGCGCGAGGTCTGCACGCACTGCGGGTATCACTTTCGGTACACGGCGGCGGGACGCTTGCATGACCTTTTTGACGACGGACGGTATGAGAAGCTCGATGAGGAAGTGCGTTCGGGCGACCCGCTGGAATTCTTTGATTCGAAGCCCTACAAGGACAGGATCGAGCAGGCGATGGAGACATCCGGCCTGCCTGAGGCGATCGTTTCGGGCAAGGGAATGGTCGGCGGGCACCTGACGTATGCGGCGGCGATGGACATGGCCTTCATCGGCGGCTCAATGGGGTCGGCGGTTGGCGAAAAGATCACGCGGATCATCGAGTATGCCGTCCGCGATCGCGGTGCGGTCGTTATTTTTGCCGCCTCAGGCGGAGCTCGCATGCAGGAGGGAACTCTGTCTCTGATGCAAATGGGCAAGATCTCTGCCGCACTCGCACGTCTGCACGATGCCAGGCTGCCGTTCATCTCCGTGCTAACCGATCCAACGACGGGCGGTGTGACCGCGAGCTTTGCGATGCTCGGCGATGTGAATCTTGCAGAACCAAAGGCGTTGATCGGTTTCGCGGGTCCGCGCGTGATCGAGCAGACGATCCGGCAAAAGCTGCCGAAGGGTTTTCAGCGGAGCGAGTTTCTCCTCGAGCATGGAATGCTCGACGCGGTCGTTGATCGTCGCGAAATGCGGACGACGATCATGCGGTTCCTCGACTTTATGATGAACGCGGCAGTCGCTCCCAAGAGTGCTGCTACGAGCGGTTAATCTATGCTCCAGTCAATTCTCAGCGATCTCTACGAACGCGACCTCAACAAGCTAAGACAGGAGATCGAGCAGTATGCCGACGAGGCTGACCTTTGGAAAAAGAGCGGCCAAATTCCAAACTCAGCAGGCAATCTTTGCCAGCACCTGTGCGGGAATTTGCGGCACTTTGTCGGGGCGGTGCTCGGAGAGAGCGGGTATGTTCGGGATCGTGATTCGGAATTCACCCGCGACGACATGTCGCGAGCTACCCTGATCGGTGAGATCGATGCCACGATGGCGGATGTAAAGGGCACTCTCGAGGGCTTGAGCGACGACGTGCTTGCCTCCGACTACCCCATCGACGTCTTTGGCAAGGGTGCATTCAAGACGGATTGGTTCCTCGTGCACCTCGCAACGCACCTCAACTACCACCTCGGGCAGATCGATTATCATCGCCGGCTTTTGGGCACGCAGCAGTGAACTTCCCGGAAGCCGAGGCTTACTTGCTCTCGCTCGGCAACGAGGTTGCAGCCATGAAGCTCGGTCTCGAGTCGATCCGCACGCTGCTCTCGGCTCTCGGCGATCCGCAGAACAACTACCTCAAAGTTCAAGTTGCCGGTACGAACGGGAAAGGCTCCGTTTGCGCGTTTATTGACTCGATCTGCCGCGCGGCAGGGATAGAGGTCGGGCTCTACACCTCGCCACATCTCATCTCTATCACGGAGCGCATCAAGAACAACGGTGACGACATCAGCGAGGGCGAATTTGCCAGGCTTGCGACGCAGGTGCGCCAGACCGCAGAATCGCTGGTCGCGTCTGGAACGTTGCCGTGGGTCCCAACATTCTTTGAACAGGTCACGGCAATAGCCCTGCTCGCCTTTGCAGAAGCAAAGATCGACCTCGCCATTCTCGAGACCGGCCTCGGCGGACGCCTCGACGCGACCACCGCCGCAAACGCCGAGATCTGCGCTATTACCCGGATCGATCTTGATCATCAGGAGTACCTAGGAGAGACGATCGAGGAGATCGCTGCTGAGAAGGCGGCGATAATTACCGAAAACACGGATGAGGTGGCTATCGGAGAACAAGAGCTTGCAGTCAAGCGGATATTGGAGGAGCGTTGCAAGGCCCATTTTATTGAACCAATTACTGGGTGCGGTGAGCTGGATTGGAGCCTCAGGCGCGGTACCACGCTGGGACAGGCAAAGCTTGATACTAACTTGATCTCCTATCGAGAATGCAAGCTAGGGTTGTGGGGCGATCACCAACTCGAAAATGCTCAAGTTGCCGTCTCGGTGTGTCAGGCTCTTAAGTTCTCCTCTACGCTCGAAGTTGGTGAGGATGCGGAGTTCGACGACGCCGTTTTTCTAGGGTTGCAAGCCGCGCACCATCCTGGACGCCTTGAGTATGAAGATCGCTACTTGTTTGATGGCGCTCACAACGTGGGCGGAGCAAAGGCTCTCGTCGCTTATCTTAATGAATTCGAGTCTCGCCCGATCACCTTGTTGTTTGGAGCGATGGCGGACAAGCCCATTGAGGAGATGCTCGCCGAGCTCGTGACCGCCGCCGAGCGAGTGGTTTTTACACAGCCATCAAACGAGAGGTCGCTGCACTATGACGCGTTGCTCGCGGCGATGCCGGCGGGAGTTACAAAAGAGCGGACATTCGTAACGGACTCGGTTGCAAAGGCCCTAGATATTGCGGAGACGATCACGCCTGAGGGCGGGATAATTCTGGTGACCGGGTCGTTGTATCTGGTGGGCGAGGTCAAACGACTACAACAACAGGCGACGCGGAATTTGAAATCTGGGATCTGAAATCTAAACTTCCGTTATGCACAAGCTCGTTCTCATACGACACGGCGAGAGCCAGTGGAACAAGGAAAACCGCTTTACTGGGTGGAAGGACATCGACCTCTCCGAGGAGGGGCGTGTTCAGGCTGCCGCGGCGGGGCAACTGTTAAAGGCTGAGGGCTTCACGTTTGACGAGGCGTACGCGTCGGTGCTGAAGCGTGCAATTCGCACCCTTGGGATCGTGCTCGACCAGCTGGACCTGCTGTGGATCCCGGTGACCAAAACGTGGCGGCTCAACGAGCGTCACTACGGAGCGTTGCAGGGGCTGAACAAGATCGAGACGGCTCAGCAATACGGTGACGAGCAGGTGCTGATCTGGCGGCGAAGCTACGACATTCCGCCGCCGCCGCTCGACCCCTCGGACGAGAGGTATTTCGGTGACGATCCGCGGTATATCGATATTCCAAAGGAGCATTTTCCCCCGACAGAGTGTCTCAAGGACACCGTCGCTCGCGTGGTGCCGTTTTTTGAGGACGAGATCATTCCAAAGCTGCGCGACGGCAAGCGGATCATAATCGCCGCACACGGCAACAGCTTGCGCGCGTTCGTTAAGTACCTCGACCATATGTCGGACATCGATATCGTGAATCTCAATATTCCGACGGGCGTTCCGCTCGTGTACGAACTTGATGACGATCTCAAGCCAATTCGCAGCTACTATCTTGGCGACGCCGAGGCGATCAAGGCCGCGCAGGAGGCGGTGGCTAAACAAGGGAAGGCCAAGTAGTCGCTTTGCTATACTGCCGCTATGGCCGAACAAGGGGAAAATAAGACTGATGTCGTCGTTGAGCTAAAGTCAAAAACGCGAGGCGTCGTCAACCCCACAACCGTTCGTTGGATAGCGTTTTTTGTGATCACCGTCTCTCTGGTTGCCTGCACCGTCCTTTGCATCCTCGCCATTTGGAAGTTCACTGAGTCAGACGCGGTCTGGCGTGCCATAGCGACATTCATTGTCGTCAGCATCGCGACCGCGATCTTTGCTTTCGTTAACGAAAAGCTGGGTTGATGGCAGGAGTTTCGAAGGTTGAGCTCAGGTCCGCTGCCGACAGATTTGCAGCGGTCGCGCGGCGCTATTGCGAATGGGCAGAAGCTTTCCCGACAGATGCCGATCAAGACTTAGTTGTCGCGCGTGAGCTCCTGGCAGAACTCCACTTAGCAGTGCTGCGACTTCCAGACGACTGTCTATCGAGCGAAAGCCCCGATGGTCTTGTTAATGCCGAGGAATGGAAACAAAGGTATGCTCGGTTTGAAGCTCTCCCTGTCAAATCCTACTGGAAGGTTTTTGATGCGCTCGTCCTGGAAGAACCGGTATTTAACACCCTCGCCGACGATCTATCAGATATCTGGCGGGATGTTAAAGAGGGGCTTCTCCTCTACGAGTCAGGCGAATTCGAGGAAGCCGTTTGGGAGTGGCGATTTAACTACGAAATCCACTGGGGTCGGCACCTTTTAGGAGCGCAGTACGCAATTTACTCATACCTCTCGTAAGGTTCTCTCGGACCTACCCGTCTGCTAAACTACTCGTTTCGGATTAGCGCGAAATTCGCGTCTGTAATGAGCATCAAGCAGATCACGGTCCGTGGGGCCCGCCAGCACAATCTCAAGAACATCAACGTCGATATTCCCCGCGACAAGTTTGTGGTGGTCACCGGTCTGTCCGGTTCGGGAAAGTCGTCGCTCGCATTCGACACTATCTATGCCGAGGGGCAGCGTCGTTATGTCGAGTCGCTGTCGGCTTATGCGCGGCAGTTCCTCGATCAGCTTGAAAAGCCGGACGTAGATTCCATCGAGGGATTGAGTCCCGCGATCTCGATCGAGCAGAAGACCGTATCGCGGTCGCCCCGCTCGACAGTTGGGACCGTGACGGAGATCTACGACTTTTTACGCTTGCTGTTTTCTTCCATTGGTCAGCCGCACTGTCACCAATGCGGACTACCGATCACGCGACAATCCGTCGATCAGATCGTTGCAGGCGTAGGTGAGCTAAAGGAAGGCGAACGCGTGATGATCCTCGCTCCGCTCGTGCGAGGGCGAAAGGGTGAATTCAAGAAAGAACTTGAGAAGCTGCATCGCGACGGTTTCGTCCGTGCAAGGATCGACGGCGACATACGGCAGCTTGACGAGGAAATTCAACTCGACAAGCGAAAGAACCACACAATAGACGTGGTCGTCGACCGGCTGCTGATCAAAGAAGGCGTTCGCGAGCGGCTTGCGGAGTCGGTGAAAACCGCTCTCAAGCTGACGGGCGGAGCGGTGCTCATCTCGATCATCGACGGGGAGGAAAAGCTCTATTCGGAGCGCCAAGCGTGCGTGAATTGCGGGATCAATATTCCGCCGCTAGAGCCGCGATCGTTCTCATTTAATACGGCCTTCGGTGCGTGCCGCAGGTGTCAGGGAATCGGGACGGTGATGGAGATGGACGCGTCCAAGATCATTCCCGACACGTCGGCTCGTGTCGATAAGATCGACTTTTTAAATGGCGTCGACAAGGCGGGCGCGAATTACCTCAAGACCGCGCTAGTCGCTGTTATAGAAAAGTTCACCACCGGAGATCCCGTCGCTCCCGAAGGTGCTGAGGAAAAGCCAAAGAAGGGCAAGCTGCGCAAGCTGAAGGACGCAATTTTCGGCGGCGATGCGACAGCGTGGCTAAAGGTGCCGTACAAAGACTTGCCGGCCGAGATCCGCGATGTGTTTATGAATGGCACGAAGCGGCGGCTGACGTTTAGGCACGGCGATTATAAATTCGAGCGCGAGTGGAAGGGTGCACTCCGCGCCATGCGCGAGCGGTTTGAAAATCCGCCCTCCGAAAAGACCAAGGCAGCACTCGAGGAGCTGATCGCACCCATGACATGCCCCGCGTGCAACGGCGCACGCCTGCAGCCGGAGAGCCTCGCGGTGAAGGTCAACGGGCACGGGATCGCTGATTACACCGAGATGCCGATCAGCGAGGCTGCAAAGAGATTCGCCGATATCAAGCTCTCGCCACGTGACGAGAAGATCGCGGGTCTCGTGCTCAAGGAGATCAACGACCGCGTGAGGTTTTTGGATGCCGTAGGTCTTGGATATCTAACGTTGTCGCGTTCGTCCGCGAGTTTGTCGGGCGGCGAGGGACAGAGGATCCGGCTCGCAACGCAGATCGGCTCACAGCTTCGTGGGGTGCTGTATGTGCTGGACGAGCCGTCGATTGGGCTTCATTCCAGAGACAACATGCGGCTGCTTCAGACGCTGCATCAATTGCGCGATCTCGGCAATACTGTCCTTGTCGTCGAGCATGACGAGGAGACGATCGAGCACGCCGATTACGTCATCGATCTGGGCCCAAAGGCCGGAACGCACGGCGGCGAGGTGGTGGCAGTTGGCGACCCGAAGCAGATCTCCTGTGATCCAAAATCGATAACCGGACGTTACCTCTGCGGTGATCTTAAGATCGAGGTCCCCGAGCTGCGGCGTCTGCCAAACGGCCACCGCATCAAGGTCAAAGGTGCGCGTGCGTACAACCTAAAAAACATTGACGCTGAATTTCCGCTTGGGTTGCTCACGGTTGTGACAGGCGTGTCTGGTTCGGGTAAATCGACACTCGTCGAGGAGATCCTCTACCCGGCACTTTATCGGCACGTATACCAATCGACTGTTGTCGCCGAGCCGCTTGAGCACGATTCGATCGAGGGGCTGGATCTCGTCGATAAGATCATCGAGATCGACCAGTCGCCGATCGGTAGAACACCGCGTTCGAATCCCGCAACTTACACCGGACTGTTTTCGCCCATTCGCGACCTCTACGCGATGCTGCCTGAATCGAGGACGCGCGGGTACAAGGCGGGGAGATTCTCGTTCAACGTCAAAGGTGGCCGCTGCGAGGGCTGCGAGGGCGACGGGATGAAGCGTATCGAGATGAACTTCCTCCCAGACGTCTATGTCACCTGCGACGTCTGCCGCGGGAAACGCTACAATCGCGAGACGCTGGCGGTGAAGTACAAAGGGTTGTCGATCGCGGACCTTCTTGAGACCACTATCGAGGACGCGCTGCCCCTGCTGGAGAACATTCCAACCATTGCGACAAAACTACAGACGCTGATCGATGTGGGTCTCGGATACATCCAGATAGGGCAATCCTCAACGACGCTTTCTGGCGGTGAGGCTCAGCGGATCAAGCTGGCCAAAGAACTTTCAAAACGCGCGACCGGTAAGACGATCTACATTCTCGATGAGCCCACGACCGGGCTGCATTTTGCCGATGTTCACAAGCTGCTCGACGTGCTGCAGCAGCTCGTGGATACCGGTAACACCGTCATTGTTATCGAGCACAATCTCGACGTCATAAAATCCGCAGACTACATCATTGACCTCGGCCCTGAGGGCGGGTCCGGCGGCGGCCGTGTCGTCGCGACAGGCACTCCCGAGGAAGTCGCCCGTGTCAAAAAGAGCTACACGGGACAAGCTCTAAAGGGCGTTCTGTAGGTCGGGACTTGTCAGATGCCTTTTCTCCCAAGCATTATTATTCAAGCGGGGGATCAATGAAGACAATTTTGAAGATAGCAGCAATAGCCGGAGCGCTGTCGGTAGCACTGGCCGTGATCGCGTGCGGTTCTGCTACCGGAACGAACGCCGCAAATACGTCGAACACGGCACAAACCAGCGCGTCTGCGACGCCGACGCCTGCTGCAGGTGGAGCATCCGACGAGCTCGCCGCTTCGCGGACACTCTACAAGGACAACTGCGCAAAGTGCCATCAGGACAGCGGTAAGGGCGGCAAGTTGACGGTGGACGGTAAGAGCATCAATGCTCACGATCTGACCAGCGACAAGATGAAGAAGCGCGACGACGACAAGCTCTTTGACGACATCTCCGAGGGCTCGCCGGACGACGGAATGCCGGCGTTCAAGGGTAAGCTCACGGACGCGCAGATCAACGACATCATCAAGTACATCCGTGCGGGGCTGCAAAACGGCTCAAAGTAATATGAACAAGATCAAAGTACTCATCCTAATAGTTTTTGCGACGGGCGCGGGAGTGTTTGTGCTTATGCCTGGTACGACCACGACTGCCGCTGCGGTCGAGGATATGTCTAGCCCGAGGTCGTTGTACACGAAAAACTGCGCCGGCTGCCACGGCGCCAAAGGCAAGGCGGAGACGAGACTTGGCCGCAAGTACAAAGCTGACGACATATCGGGTGGTGTTGGGACAGGTAAGACGATCCGAATCGTGACCAGCGGCAAAGGCCACATGCCGTCCTTCAAAAAACGTCTCAGCTCCGCACAGATCGCACAGATCGCGGAGTACGTAAAGTCCCTCTAAAGTGGCTTCGGAAACTCGCTACGCTAGAGCTGAACGAATTCAGCTCTAGCGTATCCGCGCCTACGCTTTTGGTCTGCCCTCACTGTCATCATTTAGCACAGAGCAGAGGTAGTTATATGAACAACGGCGGCGATAACAGCAGCGATCAAGCACGAGAGCAGGGAAGGCGAGAGGCCGATTCAGACGAGGTATCGGCCGGGACGGTCGATATTCACGAGTCGGAAACCGGCTCAGACGTCGAGGTGGGGCACACTCCCGGCAAAGCCGAGGGCGTGGACGCTCCGGAGGCACACGGCAATCAGTGAACCGAGCCCGCGGCTATCGCAGTGAGCATCTCTTTCACCGCATTCTCGAGGCTAATGAAGATCGCTCGCGAGATGATGTGGTGGCCGATGTTGTACTCGGTGATCTGAGGAATCGCGGCGAGAGCGACGACGTTTGCGGTGGTGAGGCCGTGACCTGCGGCGACGACAAGCCCGAGGCTCGCGGCGTGCTCGGCGGCTCTGCGAATGCGGTCGATCTCGGCGTCAGCTTTTGCTTTCCCCTCGGGCGAAGAGGCTCTGTCTCCGAGCGTCAGCTCCGCGTACTCGGCGGTACATAATTCCACCTGCTCGGCACCGGCGCGTTTTGCTGCGTCGAGCTGAGCGCTGTCGGGGTCGATGAAGATGCTGACGTAAACGCCCGCAGATTTGATCGCCTCGACCGCCTTTGCGACCTTGGCAAAATTGCCCCCGACATCTAAACCGCCCTCGGTGGTCACCTCACCCGGATTTTCGGGGACGAGCGAGACTGCATCGGGTCTGATGCGGGTCGCGATCTCGACCATCT